>JBFWSI010000491.1:0-3810 GCA_050248455.1 Gammaproteobacteria bacterium
TCTGCGGCCATACCGACTGCGGCGCCATGAAGGGGGCGATGTCTCCCGAGTCGGTCAGGCATCTGCACCACGTGCACAACTGGCTGGCCAATGCGCAGGCCGCGGCGGCCAAGGTCAAGGCCCGACACGCCGGCGAGGACGTCACGCACGAGCAGCTGCTCGAATTGATCCAGGAGAATGTCGTGCAGCAGCTCAAGCACCTCGAGACGCATCCCAGCGTGGCGGCCGCACAGGCGACCGACAGGGTGCTGCTGCACGGGTGGGTCTACGACATCGAGCATGGCCGCATCTACTGCTACGAGTCCGGCACCCGCCAATGGGTGCCGGTGCGCGAGCACTATGCGCACGTGCTGGAGCTCGCTGCCTCGCACGGCAAGAGCGCCGCCTGAGCGCAGCCCGCTGCACGACCACGATCGCACCGGAACCCATTCGATGTTGAAACTGAGTGCCGCCAACCTGAAGGGAGACCTCTTCGGCGGGATTACCGCGGGCGTGGTGGCCTTGCCGCTCGCGCTGGCGATGGGCGTGGCCTCCGGCCTGGGCCCGATTGCCGGTCTCTATGGCGCGATTTTCGTGGGCTTCTTCGCCGCCTTGTTCGGCGGCACCGAATCACAGGTCTCGGGGCCCACGGGGCCGATGACCGTGGTAGTGGCCGGCCTCGCCGCCAGTCTGGCCGCCGCCGCCGGCGAGGCCGACAAGCTCGGATTGATCTTCACGGCGATCATGCTCGGCGGCCTCATGCAGATTGCGCTGGGCGTGATGCGCATGGGCGAATACATCCGACTCGTCCCCTATCCCGTCATCAGCGGCTTCATGAGCGGCATCGGCGGCATCATCGTGATCCTGCAGATCGGCCCATTGCTCGGCCATGCCTCCCCGCCCGGGACGGTGGATGCGCTGCTCGCAGCGCCTTCCGCCGCGGCCGACACCAATTTCATGGCGCTGGTGATCGGCCTGAGCTCCTTCGCGATCGCCATGACGTGGCCGCGCCAGCTCGCAAAGTACCTGCCTGGCCCGCTCGCCGCCCTGATCATCGGGACCGGCCTGAGCCTCGCGCTCGGCGGCGTGCCCATCCTCGGCGACATTCCGTCGGGCCTGCCGAGCCTGCACTTGCCGCAGTTCTCCGGCGACACCATCGGGCTCGTGCTCGAAGCGGCCTTCATCCTCGCCCTGCTCGGATCGATCGACAGCCTGCTGACTTCCCTGGTAGCCGACAACCTCACGCGCAGTCGTCACGATTCCAACCAGGAGCTGATCGGCCAGGGCATCGGTAACACGTTCGCGGGGCTGTTCGGCGGCACGGCCGGCGCGGGCGCCACGATGCGCACCGTGATCAACATCCGCACCGGCGGCAAGACCCGCATTTCCGGCATGGTGCACGCCCTGTTCCTGCTCGCCGTGGTGCTGGGTCTCGGTTCGCTGGCCAGCTACATCCCCCACGCGGCGCTGGGTGGCATCCTGATCAAGGTGGGCGTCGACATCGTCGATTGGACCTACCTGAAGAACGCCCATCGCGGCCCGCGCTGGGATCTCGTGCTGATGGTGCTGGTACTGCTCCTGACCATCTTCGTCGACCTCATCACGGCCGTTGCCGTCGGCGTGGTGCTCGCCGCCATCGCCTTCGTCGAACAGGTGGCCAAGGATCAGATGAAGAACCTCAAGTCGCGCGACGCGCTGGTCACCGCCAGCCCGCGCGCCAGGGCGCTGTTGCAGCAACTCGGGACCCGCGTCAGCGTGTTCGAATTCCGCGGCCCGCTGAGCTTCGGCGCTGCCGCCGATCTGGGCCATCACGCCCGGTCGCTGTTCCGCGACGAGCAACTCCAGGCGCTGATACTGGACTTTTCGAACGTACCTTTCCTCGACGTCTCTGCCATCCGCGCCGTGGAAACCATCGCGGACGACGCCGCGCATAACGGGCGCGCGTTGCATGTGTGCGGCATGACGCAGACGGTTCGCGACTCGCTTAGCGCGCTCGACGCGGACCGACATCTCTACGACTTCAATTACCACGACGACCTGGAGACGGCGTTGGAAGCCGTGCAGCGCGCCATCGACAGCGGCCGGCTCGTGCCGGCGAAAACTTGAGTCGTGGTCTCCGGCGCGGACATCGCAAGCACGGCCATGCCGAAGACTTGCAGGGAGGAGATCCTGCGGATGCGCCTCTAGGATTGCGCTCCTTCAGGGATCAGACCGCTCGCTCTACGCCTTCAGGGACCAGACCCCTGCCGTGAAGAGCCGTCACTGCCCCGGCACGCCGATCATCGTGCGCCAGGCATATACCGGATCGGAAGAACCGCGGCGGCCGACGACCCACTCCGGCTTGAGCGTGCCGTTCATCGCCGGCCGCACGCGAACGGCGTCGAAGGCGACCTGGCGCTTCGCGATGCGCCAGCGATCCTCGCGCAGCAGGAAGTGATCGAGGTAGCGGCCGATCACGTCCATGTCGATCTCGGTGGCCGTCGTCTGCTCGCCTACCAGCATCTTGCGGTGCTCGACCGAGATCGCGTCCAGGCGCAGCGCAGCGTTGAAATAGGTCTCGACGGCCGCGCTGCCGTCGCTTGCGAACTCGATGAGCATGTTGCCGAGGATGTGCGCCGAGAACGGCACCTGCTCGTGCATCGCGCCCACCCAGGCGACGAAGTCGTCTATCGGCCCGTGGAAATCGCCGTGGTGATCGGTCGCGCCATCGTGGAAGCATGCGCGCACCGCGGCCCAGTCGCGGCGGTCGACGCCGCGGGCGTAGCGGTACATCACGTCCTGGATGTCGGCGCGATGGCTCAATCTCGCAAGGGAATTCATGGCGTGGCTCCGGCGGGGCTGCGACGCTCATCGTAAAGCGCGCTCGCGCCTTTCTCGCTGCCTCGTGTGGAGGATGACAGGCGGCGGCGGAAGTTTCACTGTATCCGGCGCTGCGGCGCTGTTCATCGGCCCCGCTGCATGACGACGACGACCCCCACCTCGAAGAGGAGTGAGCACCGATGACGACATTCGACGGAGAAGTGGCGCTGGTCACCGGCGCGGCGGGCGGAATCGGTGCGGAAATCTGCCGCGCTTTCCGCGCGGCGGGTGCGCGGGTCGCGCTGGTCGACGTGAACGAGGGCGCGCTCGCATCGCTCGCGGCATCGCTGGGAAATGAATCGCAAGTGGCCATCTTCGTCGCGAACCTGGCCGACGACGCGCAGGCGGCGGCGCTGCCGGAGCGCGTGCACGCGCACTTCGGCGCGCTCGATTTCCTCGTCAACAATGCCGGCATCCGCAACATCGCGTCGATGCTCGACCTGAGCATCGAGGACTGGCGACGCACGCTCGACGTCGATCTCACCGCGCCCTTCGTGCTGTCACGCGCCGCCATCCCGCTGATGATGACGCAGGGCCGCGGGAAGATCGTCAACATCTCGTCGATGGCGGGACACGCGGCGTTTCCGAATCGGCCGGCTTACTCGGCGGCCAAGGCCGGGCTGCTGATGCTGACGCGCTGCACGGCCGTCGAGTTCGGCCACCGCGGGATCTGGTGCAATGCCATTCTCCCCGGCGTGGTCGAGACGCCGATGACCAGCGTCTACGTCCGTGACGAGGCGATGGCCGCCTCGATCCACGAGAACACCCCGCTCGGCCGCTGGGCCCAGCCGGACGAGATCGCCGCCCCCGTGCTCTTCCTGTGCGGGCGCGAGTCGGACTTCATCAACGGCACCAACCTCATCGTCGACGGCGGCTGGACGGCGGGGTACCGGGCGGCGCAGCTGGCGCCGACGCGGCGGTGACGAAACGTACGCAGTCGGCCCGGCCGTTCCTGCTGAAGGCCCGGCTTCC
>JBFWSI010000492.1:0-3808 GCA_050248455.1 Gammaproteobacteria bacterium
GCTCGGCGGCCGCGTCGTCTATGCGGTCGACGATCTGCAGAGCTGGGTCCAATCCGCCGCCAAAGCGTCGACGTCCGACCCCGGCAAGGTCATCGTGCTGCCGGCGCGGCGCCATACGCCGGCCGAACTCGAGCAAGCCCGCCATCCACGCCGCTGACAGAACTCATGTCGCGGCGGCACCTCACTCGATCAGAGCGCGAGCAGCTCGAATTGTTTCGAGCCCTGCCGGGCAATCTCGCGCCACGCGACGCGCAAGACCTCATGGCATATCCATTCTTCTCGCTCGCCAAGACGCATCGCATCACGCCGATCGATTATCGGATGAATGACGTCGCCATCCGCGTCGAAGCCGTGCCCGAACACGGCATGGCCACCATCTGGGATGCGGACGTTCTGATCTGGGCCGCCAGCCAGATCGTCGAGGCCCGCGACGCCGGACTGCGCACTTCGCGGCTCATGGCCGCGACGCCCTACGAGATTCTCACTTTCATCGGACGCGGCGTCAGCGCGCGCGACTACCATCGGCTGAAGGCGGCGCTCGACCGCCTGCAATCCACCACCGTCGCGACGTCACTGCGCCAGAGCAGCGAGCGGCGCATGCACCGCTTCTCCTGGATCAACGAATGGACCGAGCGCGCAGATGCGCACGGACGCGCCGATGGTATCGATCTCATCGTGCCGGACTGGTTCTATCGCGCCGTCCTCGACGAGGCCCTCGTCCTCACCATCGATCGCGAATATTTCGCGCTGACCGGCGGCCTCGAGCGCTGGCTTTACCGCATCGTGCGCAAGCACGCGGGCAAGCAGCGCGCAGGTTGGCGGTTCGATTTCCGACACCTCTACGCCAAATCGGCGAGCCTTTCGCCGTTCAAACGCTTCGCCTTCGAGCTGCGCGATCTCGCATGCCGGCAGCCGCTGCCTGGCTATCGCCTCGCCGTCGAGCGCGACCGCACCGGGCGCGAGTTGCTGGCCTTCGCGCGGGGCACGTTGTCCACAGGGGCCTGTGGACAGTCTGTTGATGGCGTCGTGCCTTCGGGAACCCCAGAGCGCGTGCCATTGGGAACCGGCACCGCGTGCCATCAGGAACCCAGAGCGGCCCTTTCCAATGGAAATTCCGTCACTTGCGAGCCGCCTAACTTAGAATCTAACCAACAAGAATCTAACCCTTCTGATGTTGGGCGCGACGCCGACCGGTGGAAAACCGCCGACGGGAGCAGCCGATGATCGTCGCGCTGCTCAATCAGAAAGGCGGCGTCGGCAAGACGACGCTCGCGCTGCATCTCGCCGGCCAATGGGCCCGGCAAGGAAAGCGGATCACGCTCATCGACGCCGATCCGCAAGGCTCGGCCCTCGATTGGTCCGAGCAGCGCGCGCGCCGCTGTTTCGACCGCCTGTTCGGCGTCATCGGCCTGGCGCGCGACACGCTGCATCGCGAGGCGCCCGAGCTCGCCCGACATTCCGATCACGTTGTCATCGACGGCCCACCGCGCGTCGCCGCCTTGCTGCGCTCGGCGCTCCTCGCCGCCGACCTCGCGCTGATTCCGGCGCAGCCGTCACCATTCGACGGCTGGGCGTCCGCCGAGATGCTGGCGCTGATCGCCGAAGCGCGGGTCTTCCGCCCGGCACTCCGCGCCCGCTTTGTCCTCAACCGCTGTCCAGCGCGCACCATCATCGCCCGCGAAACCGCCCAGAGCCTCGCGGAGCACGATCCGCCGGCGCTCACCGCGCGGATCGGCCAGCGCATCATCTTCGCCGAGGCGGCGCAGACCGGTCAGCTCGTGTTCGAACGCCACGACGGCAGCCTCGCCACACGCGAGATCGCAACACTGGCGTCGGAAATCGAAAGGCTTGCGCCATGACAGCGCGAGACCGCAACAGCGGCTTCGCGGCGCGGCCGCGTGACGCCGAGAGCTGGGTCAAGAGTCCCGATCCATCCTCCCCTGCCAGCGTCGCCGCAGACCTCTACACCGCCAGGCTCACCGTCGACATCACGCCGGCGCTCCGCGGGCGCATCAAGATCGCCGCCTTCCAGCGCGGCATCACCGTCGCCGACATGCTGCGCGACCTGCTCGCGCGCGAATTTCCCTACACCGATGGAGACCGCCCGTGAGAGCCGATCCCAACACGGGGCGCGCGCCGCGCCCTGACGCCGGACCGCTGCACACCGACGTCGAGCTGACCTGGCTCGAGGGGCGCATCGAGCACTGGATCCGCTTCGGCCATGACTGCGGCGAGACGATCCTCGATCGCCGTCGCCGCATCCTGCGCTTCGCACCAGGCACCGTCTTCGCATTCGTCCGCTGGGCGTCGAACGACTTCGGCACGATCGTCTCGCGCATCGACATCGTGCGCGCCATCGACCGGGGCGAAACCTATCAGACGCTGCCCTTCGTCCGTCCGGGCGGCGAGATCCTGCTGCGGATCAGCGGCTGGCCCAAGGTCGAGCGCGTGCTGCAGGCGATCGACGCCGTGGAGGCTCTCGGCATCGATCCCGCTGACGCTGCCCCCGATCATTGGCGGCATCTCCACAACCGGCTCGTCGCCAGTGAGCCGCCGCGCCCCTACAGCCGCGAGCAGCATCGCGCGTGGCTGCTGCGCCGGAGGCTTGCGCCGTGACGCGCTTCGGCCTCGTCGTCACCACCTACGCCGCGGTGCTGTTCGTCGCGCTGACGAGCGTCTTTCATCCCGCGCCAAAGCTGCTCTGGAACGCCAGCGCCAGCGTGCCGATCGGGCTCTACGCCGTGCGCCGTGCTCTTCCTCTCCGTATCGGCGAGCTCGTCGTGGTCACGCCGCCCGAGCCGCTCGCGCAGTTCTTCGCCGCGCGTCGTTACCTGCCGCTCGGCGTCCCGCTGGTGAAGCACGTCCTCGCACTTCCCGGCCAAACCGTCTGCCGTGACGGACGCACCATCACTGTGGACGGCATCACCATGGGCCAGGCGCTCGAACACGATCGCTTCGGCCGCGCTCTGCCCGACTGGCAGGGCTGCCGCGCGCTCGCGCCTGGCGAAGTCTTCGTCATGAACACCGTGCCGGCTGACTCCCTCGACGGTCGGTATTTCGGGCCACTGCCACTCACCACCATCGTCGGCCGGGCCGATCCGATCTGGACGCGCGAGGAGAACTGACCATGCCTCGACTGTCCTCACAATCGGCGGCCATCCGGTCCTCCGGAGCTTGCGTCCCTTCCTTCTTCCCGGCCATCGCTGCGCATCTCGCGCGCCGTTCCGGCTCACATCGCGCACGCCGCTTTCGCCGCCATCTGCATGTCGTGGTCGCGGTGGTGCTGTTCGCCGCGTGCGCCATCGCCAACGCGCAGCCCGTCGCCGCCGCGCAATCAACCGTGACGCCGAAGAGTGATCGCATACAGCGTTTCGTCGCGGAGGCCGCGCTGCGTTTCGGCATTCCAGCGTCCTGGATCACGGCCATCATGCAGGCCGAAAGTCGCGGTGACGTGCGCGCCGTGTCGCCGAAGGGGGCGATGGGGCTGATGCAGATCATGCCGCAGACGTGGGCCGACTTGCGGTCGCGCTACGGCCTTGGCGCCAATCCCTTTGATCCGCACGACAACATTCTCGCAGGCGCGGCGTATCTGCGCGAGTTGCACGATCGCTATGGCGCGGCCGGCTTCCTCGCGGCCTACAATGCCGGCCCTGGACGCTACGAGGATTATCTTGCGAGCAGTCGCCCACTGCCGGTCGAGACACAAGCCTACGTCGCCGCGCTCGCACCGTTGCTGCGCGAAGATGGATCGGCGCCCGGCACCTTCGTCGCCGCGATCATCCGATCCTGGAGCAGTTCGCCGTTGTTT
>JBFWSI010000493.1:0-3776 GCA_050248455.1 Gammaproteobacteria bacterium
CTCGTCGGTCTGGCCTGGCAGCGACGACGCGCGGCGTAGCCGCTAGAGCCGGCGCGTCGCACGGGCGCGCCGGCTCGGATCCGCCCTTCCCGGCGCCCTCGTCGCGCTGGCGCCGATCCGGACGGACGCGTGCTTCACGGCGCGGCTATGTCGTGGATATCACGCATCGCGCTCGGCGCATTTCGGTTCATGCATGCCGCCTTCCTCCGCAAGGGCCGGTCTCCCGGCGCCATTCACGCAAGCGGTGGACGCCGGGCTGCCCACGGCTGTGCGCGTTCGAGTTGCGCGGCGAGTGCGAACAGCACGCCGTCGCGGCCCATGCGCGAGACGCATTGCACGCCAATCGGGAGCTGCGCGTCGTTCCACCACAAGGGCAGCGACACGCCCGGCGAGCCCGTGACGTTGAAGAGCGCGGTGAACGGAATGAACTCGAAGATGCGACGGAAATATTCGTCGAGATCGCCCAGCTTCGGATCCAGATGGCCCAGGCGCACCGGCGGCACGCCGAGGGTCGGCGCGAGATAGACGTCGTAGCGTTCGAAGAACGGACCGACAGCGCGGGCCACGGCGTGGAGCTGGCGCTTGTAGCGCACGGCGTCGCGCGCCGTGCAGGCGCGACCGCGTTCGGCGAGCGCCCAGTTGACGGGCTCGAGATCCTCCGCGGTGGCGGGGCGGCCGACCAGTGCCGCGAGCTCGTCGAGATCGGCCGCGGTTTCGACCGCGAGCATGCCGATGAAACCTTCCCCGAGCGCAGCGAGCGTGGCCTCGGCCAGCGTCGGGGTCGCTTCCTCGACGTGATGACCCAGCTCGGCGCACAGGCGCGCGGCATGCTCGACGGCGGCGCGGCAGTCCGGATGCGTGGGGTAGTTCGCCGGCCCGGTCGCCGACCACGCGATGCGCAGCGGCGGCGGATCGCGGCGGGTTTCGTCGGCATACGGTGTTCCGCGCGGCGGACTCGCGTAGTAGGCGCCGACGTCCTCGCCACAAACGGCGTCGAGCAGCGCCGCGGAGTCCCGTACGCTGCGGCTCATCACGAATTCGCCGCAGCACGACTCCCAGATCGATGCCGCGTCCGGCCCGTGCGGCGTGCGCATGCGCGACGGCTTGAAGCCGACGATGCCGCAGCAGGAGGCAGGGATGCGCAAGGAGCCGCCGCCGTCACCCCCGTGGGCAATCGGCACCATGCGCGCCGCGATCGCGGCCGCCGAGCCGCCGCTGGACCCACCCGCCGTACGGCTCGTGTCCCAGGGATTGTGCACCGGGCCGCGAAAGCTCGGCTCGGTGGTCGGCGACAAGGCGAGCTCCGGCGTGGACGTCTTGCCGACGGTGACGAGACCGGCGGCACGAAAGCGTTGGACGAGCTCGCTGTCGTAGCCCGACGGCGCGACATCGGCCAGGAACTTCGAGCCGTGGGTGGTCGGAAAGCCCCGGTAATGGGCCGTCATGTCCTTGAGCAGGAAAGGCACACCGCGGAAGGGCCCGTCCGGCAAGGGACCGCGCGCGAGCTCGCGGGCATGCTCGTACATCGGCAGCACCACGGCGTTCAGCGCAGGATTGTGCCGCTCGATGCGCGCGATCGCCGCATCCACCAGCTCGAGCGCGCTCACCTCGCCGCGGCGCACCAGCTCGGCGAGGCCGAGCCCGTCGTAGTCCTCGTAGGCGTCGATTGTCATCCCGGATGTCTCCCCTCGCCAAGTGTCTCGTCGCGCGCACAGCTCGCGCGCGGCTCGCTGCAGCACGAGCATCGAACAGTCTGCGGGGATTTTCCAGTCGACGGCGCGGAGGGCCTCACCGCGAGCGGAGATGCGCGATCTGTTCTTCCATGACGAACGGAGCCGTCCGCAGCCGGCGGCGCCGCGCAATGTCAGCGGGCGTCGCTGCCACGCCGGCGCGACGAATCACCGCCCGCCGCGACCGTTGGGATCGCCGATGAGGAGCTGCCAGCTGCCGTCGGCCTGCCGCCTCAGCACCTCTATCGCCTGCTGCGCGATCTCGGACGTCGCGCCGGATGCCTCGAACGCGCGCATCCGGAAGTCCGTGTAGAGAATGGCCACGTCACCCGCGTCGACCGCCTTGACGATCTCGCATTGCATTCGCACCTGCGCGTCGATCAGGCCGGCCACCACGCGCCGCACCTGCTCGCGGCCCACGAGCGTCTCCCCGCTCGGCGCCACGAAGCGCGCGCCCGACTCGTAGAGCGCAACGACGCCGTCGAGATCGCCGGCGTTCAGCCGGGCGGTGAACGTCGACGGCCAGTCCTCGGGCCTGGCCGGAGGCCTGCGCCCATCGACGCTTCCCTCGGTTCCGTCATCGCGCGGGGCTGCTTCCATGTCTACTGCGGAATCGCACGCAGCGCGGCGTAGCGCTCGAGGCCGCCATGCGCGCGATCGGCGTCCGCCGGATCCGGGAAGCAGAGTCCCTGCGTGTCTTCGGGATCGTCGGCATGCATCGTTCATTCATCCCGGCGTGTCATCGATGATTCGGCTGAGCAGGATCCCGCTGCGGCGAGGCGTTGCAATCCGGCCGCAGGCGGCCGCCGTTACGCTCCCGGAAGTCGCTGCGCATCGATTGCCGGAATCCTGCATGGCCGGGACGAGCGTAAGGGTGGGAATCGGAGCGAAGCTGTCGGCGAGGCGCTCTTGCCGCGCGACGAAGATCACCCCTGGAGGGTTCGCGGCATGCGCAGGGAAGAACGGAGCGAACGATCAGCGCCCGCTCGTCTCCTTGCGCATCTCGAGCTCCACGCAGTCCGACCCGCAGGCGCCCGGTGCCTGCGGCCGGGGAGACGGCGCCGAGCGGTGCAGCACCGCGCGCGTCGGAGTGATCCGCATCTGGTCGCCGACGACTGCGGCTTGGCCGTCGACAATCAGCGAGTAGTCTTCAGCGGATTCCGGCGGCCACACCAGGCCGACCGCGGGCCGCGCCAGCGCGTTCTCGCGCGTGCGCCGGCCGATGCGGTCCACGATCAGCGCGCCGTCCTGCAACACCGCGGAAACCGCCACTGCATGCGGCGCGCCGTTCGCGGTCGTCGTCATCAGATAGGCATAGCGGTAACGCGTGATCACGTCCGCAAGGCCGGATGCTTCGACTGGAATACTCATGGCCACACCCGATTCGAGCTGCATGTCTCGCCGACACCGTCTGCGGGTAAGGATAGCCAACGCATGCGAGGCGAAACCAGCGTTCGAGTGAGGGACGAGAAGGCCGCCGGGCGTCGACCGGTCGGCGGAAAGCGGTCGTTACCGTCGCTCGAGCCGCTGCCGAACCTCAGATCGGTGTCGTCAGCTTGAGCCCGACGATGCCGCCGACGATCAACGAGACGCTGGCGAGCCGAGCGGCGTTCGCGGGCTCGCCGAACAGCAGGATGCCCAGCACCACGGTGCCGACGGCGCCCACCCCGACCCACACACTGTACGCGGTGCCGACGGGAAGCGACTTCATGGCGATGCCCAGCAGCCAGAGGCTGACAATCATCGCCGAGACCGTGCCGACGGTGGGCCACAGGCGCGTGAAACCTTCCGTGTACTTCAGACCGACCGCCCAGCCGATCTCGAACAGTCCTGCAATGACGAGAATGACCCAGGCCATGCGTTTTCCTTTCGTCGATGCCGGGGTCGTCCCCGCTGGATGTCGATGCAGTGAGGTCGTCCTCACTCCTTGGAGTTCACCCGTTGCGGTGTGCCAGCACCGCTCAGGCGGGCTGACCGGTCTCGTCCACCAGGCCATGTGCTCTGTAGACAGCCATTTCGTCGCCTGCAATGAACCCGAAGATCTTC
>JBFWSI010000494.1:0-3800 GCA_050248455.1 Gammaproteobacteria bacterium
GTGACGATGAGCAACGGCGCCGCGGACAACGCGAGCGCGCTCGCCTGGCTGCAGCGTGCGGCCGCGGGCGGCTATGCCGATGCGCAATACCTGCTCGGCGCGCGTTACGAGCGCGGTGAAGGCGTGCTGCCCGACGAGGCCGAGGCGGTGACCTGGTATCGCGCGGCGGCACGCCAGGGTCATCCCGAAGCGGCCGAGCGCCTGCGTGCGATCTACCGCGACGCCGGCGTGCCGATGCCGGAAGACGCGGCGCCTGCGCGAGGCCAGCCGCAAGGCGCCGCCACGCCCGTGGCGCAGCGCCCTCTGCACGCTTTACTTTCATTCGACGACGGCATTTCCACATGCATCCGGCACGCGTGCTCGCGGCAAGTCGGCTGAACCTGCAGCCGCCGCCTTCCCGATCCGATATGGGTTTCTATCGCGCCTACGTATTGCCGCAGCTGCTCGGGTTCAGCGAACGCGTCGCGAGCATGGAGCGCGTGCGCCAGCGCACCGTCGAGTACGCGACGGGCCATGTGCTCGAAGTCGGCATCGGTCTCGGTGCGACGCTGCCGTTCTATCATCACGACATCACGTCGCTGACGACGATCGATCCCGACGCAGGCTTCAACGCCCGGCTGCGTCGTCGGCTGCGTCACCTGCCGTTTCCGGTCGACGTCCGCGAAGGCCGCGGCGAAGCGCTGCCCGTGAAGGACTGCACCTTCGACTGCGTGGTGACGAGCTTCGCCTTGTGCTGCGTCGTCGATCTCGAACGCGTCGTCGAGGAGATCGCGCGCGTGCTGAAGCCGGGCGGTCGTCTCTTCTTCGCCGAGCCGGGCCCCAGCCGCGAGGAAGCGGTGCTGAAGTGGCAGCGACGCGTCGCGCGCCTGCAGCGCTTCTTCATCGACGGCTGCCGCACCGATCGCGAAGTCGACACCGTACTCGTCGCTACAGGCTTCGATCTGAAGCGCCTCGACGTCACCTACCTCGACGGCCTGCCGAAAGCGCTGGCCTGCGTCTACGAAGGCATGGCGGTGAAGCCGGTCTGATCTGCGCGCGCCGCGAAGCGTTCAGAAGCTGCTCACACCATGAACGTGCCGGCCGCTTGTGCAGGCGGCGGTCTGCGATTGCGCAGCTCGCGCTCGAGCGCTTCGAGGTGCTCGCGCAGCGCCGGCAGCGTGCGCTGCAGGCGACCTTCCATGCGCTGCAATTCTCGCCACAGTTGCGGCAGACGCGACAGCAGCTCGGCGGTGGAGCCGTCGAGGCTCTGGCGCATCGCCGTGTCGAATTCGCGGATGTGTTGGAGCAGCATGCCGAGCGCGGCTTCGTCGAAGATTTGCGGCGCGGCGGCCGGCGCCGCGTGGCTGGCGGCGAGCAACGCGCACACCAGCGCCAGCATCGAGGCGCGCCGGACGCCGCGCGCGGCGCGCCGCGTCACGCGCGTTTCCCCACCGCCTTCGGGCCGCTGAACAGCGCGAGATCCGGTGCGACGATCTTGCCCATGCGCACCACGCGCTGCCATTCGTCGTCAGTGAGCTCGCCGCGATGGTGTTCCTTCAGGTCGATGGCGACCGCCGCGAAGCCGTCCAGTTTCTCGGTGATGTAATAGACCTCGGCGAGGCGCAGCTTGGCCTGCACGTTGCGCGGATGGGCCTTGATGGTCTCGCGCAACAACACTTCCGCCTCGGCGTAGCGGCCGTGCGCGATATTGGCATCGATGGCGACCTCGCGATCGTTCTCGAGCAGGCCGCCACCCTGCGTGATCGCGAGCGCATCGAGGGTCTGCTCGAACGGCGAGAGCGGCGGCGCCGTGGTGTCGGCGAGCGGCGCCGCCGCGGCCGGCGGCGGTTCCGGCTCGGGCGGCGCGGCCTGCTTGCGCTTCAGCAGGCCCTGGATCTCGGATTCGAGCCGCACGCGATTCTCGGCCTTGCGCGCGACCTCGGCGCGACGGTCGGCGTCCGCGGCCTTGAGATCCGCTGCCGTCGACTGCGTGCGCTGCGCGACGAGCCGCCGGTTCAGGCGCGGCAACGCGACCAGCACGCCCGCCAGCAGCAGGCCGGCGACGAGTCCGCCGAGCAGCCAGTCCGGCAGACCTTCGTCGGCCGCCGGCGCCGTCGTCGGCACAGGCTGCACGGCCGGCGTTCGCGCCGCCTGCGGCGTCACGACCGGCATCGACTCGACGAGCGGCGCCGTCGTCGGCGCGGGCGCCTCGTCGACGCGCGGAACCTCCACGTCGGGCGACGATGCCACGGGGGTGGTATCGATCACGGTGCCTGCGGGCGACGACGACTGACCGTACTTCGCGCGGATCGCGGTGAACTTCGCATCGAGCTCGGCAAGCCGCTGCGCGAGCGCTTCGTCACGCGGCGCCGCTGGCGCAACGAGCGCTTCGTCCAGCGGCCTCGCCGTGCTTTCGTTCATCGTCTCGTCGCGCGCCGGCACCGCGGACGCTGCTTCCTCGTTGATCAGTACATCGAGCGCGTCCGTATTCGTCGATTGCGCAGCGGACGTCGTGTGCGCTTCTTCATCGTCGATCGTGATCTGCGTGTCCGTCGCATTCGCAGTGACTTCGGTCGTGCGCGTCGCGATCGCGTCGTCCGGGCTCGCATGCGACAGGCCTTGCGGCAAGGCCAGCGTGACGCCGACCCGCAGACGATTCATGTCACCGCCGACGAAGGCGTCGGGGTTCAGTGCATGCAACGCACGCATCGTCGACTGCAGATCGCCGGCGCGCGCGATGCGTCTGGCGATCGTCCACAGCGACTCGCCGCGACGCACGGGTCCGTAACGATCTTCACCCGCCTGTGCCGGAGCGGCGACGGACGCAGGCGATCGTGCGACAATGCGAGCGTCATCGTTCGCGCGCACGCTGCGCGAGGCAGTGGACGTCGACGACGAAGGCTCTGCCGAGGTCGACGCGACACGCAGCGCATAGCGGCCGACGATGGCGCCCTGCGTGGTGTTCAAGCGCAGTCGGAAGCGCAGCCGTTCGACGCGCAGCGGTGTATTGGTCGTGACGTGGACATAGGCCTGCTTGCCGTCTCGTGCGATGCGCGCGACGAGCTCGGCGAGCGGCGTGACATCGTCGCGCGCAAAGGCATCCGGCAGGACGTCGACGCTCTTCAGCGTCGCGTGTTCACCGGGGGCGAGATAGAGCGGGACATAGGCCTCGAGAGGCGCGCCGATCGTGCCCGTGCCGGTGAGGCCGCCGAGGCCCAGGGCCTGGGCCAGCGGCGTCGCCAGCAGGGCGGCGAGCAGCAGGATCGTTCTGGCAGAGATGCTCACGAGGACCTCCGGAATCGCCGCCGGGCCAGCGGCAAGTGCCCAAAAAGCTTAGCCATTTTCTCCGGGCTCCGCCGCGGCGGCGGAGATTTCGAGCGGCTACAACGAGTTAACCGAAAGATTTAGCGGCCAGCCATGCCCCGACTTTCACCCGAGCCCTCCGCGGCCCCCTTCGATCGCGACTATTTCGAGCGCTACTACGGCCACCGTCGCACGCGTGTCGCGAGCGGCGAAGACAGCACGAACGTATGCCGTTTCATTCACGCGTATGCGACGTTTCTCGCCTGGCCGGTACGCTCGATCCTCGACATCGGCGCGGGCACGGGCCGCTTCATGCGGCCCTTGAAGAAGCTGTGGCGAGACGTGCGTTACACGGGTGTCGACGTCAGCGAATACGCGTGTCGCAGATACGGCTGGCAGCACAAGTCGATCCTCGATCTCGATCGCGGTCGTTACGATCTCGTGCTGTGCCACGACGTATTGCAGTACCTCGATCGCAAGGACGCGTTGCGTGGCATCGAGCGTCTCGCGGCGCGCTG
>JBFWSI010000495.1:0-3793 GCA_050248455.1 Gammaproteobacteria bacterium
AAGGAGACATCGGTTACGGTGTGCTATCAAGGCGCCGGATCGTCATCCGGAATCGGGAGTGCCATGCACGAGTCCAGTCAATCGCGCGGCGCGACGCCGGTGTTCCGACCGGCAGCCGCGGCCATCGCTGCGGTCTCGGAGTTGAAGCCCGGGCGCTATCCGGAATGCAGCGACCGCGATCTCCATCATCGGGTGCTGCAGAAGTTCCTGCGTGAATGGCCGATCTCGCCGCGCGACATCGACGGCCTGCTCGTGAGCCCCACCGGCATGGCGGCGGGGATGTCGTCGAACATCTTCATACACGAGCATCTCGGCGAGGATCTCGGCCTGCAGCCCGTGTTCGCCGAGACGATCAACGCGGGCGGCGCGACGCACGGCCTGATGATCCAGCGCGCGGCGCTGGCCGTCGCCGCCGGGCGCGCGCAGGGCGTGCTGTGCATCGCCGCCGGCGGCTTTCCGAAGGTGCGCGACGGGGGCGCGGAAGCGAATGCGCGCATGGCCTGTCATCCCGACTTCGACTTCCTCTACGGCCCCTTCATCGTGCCGCTCTACGCGCAGGCAGCGACGCGGCACATGCACGAGTTCGGCACCACCGAAGAACAGCTCGCGAAGGTCGCGGTCACCGCGCGTACCTGGGCGCTCAAGCATCCCGACGCGCTGATGCGCGCGCATGGCCCGCTGAGCGTGGAGGACGTGCTGGCCTCGCGCCCGATCGCCTCGCCGTTCAAGCTCCTCGACTGCTCGGTGCCCTGCGACGGCGGCGCGGCGGTGCTCGTGACGACACCCGCGCTCGCGCAGCGCCTGAACCCGCAGCCGGCCTATGTGCTCGGCTGCGGCGAGGCGCACACGCATGCGAACATCAGCCAGGCGCGGGATCTCGTGCGCATGGGCGGCGCCGTCGCCGCCGAGCAGGCGTATCGCATGGCCGGGCTGACGCCGGCCGATGTCGATCTCGCCGAGCTCTACGACTCCTTCAGCTTCAATCCCGTGCTCAACGTCGAGAACATGGGCTTCGTGCCGCGCGGCCACGGCGGCCGCTTCTGGGACGAGGGACGCGGCGGTCCCGACGGCGATCTGCCGATCAACACCTATGGCGGCCTGCTGTCCTTCGGCCATACCGGCGATGCCTCGGGCATGTCGATGCTCGTCGAAGGCGCGCTGCAGGTCATGGGGCGGGCCGGCGAGCGCCAGGTCGCACGCGCGAACGTCGCGCTGGTGCACAGCTACGGCAACATCATGAGCGAGCACTCGGTCGTATTGCTGGGGAGGCAGTCATGAGCGCGAAGCCGCTGCCGCGCGTCACCGAGCTCACGCGCCCGTACTGGGAGGCGATACAGCGCGGCGAGCTGCAGCTGCAGCGCTGCGAGAACTGCGGGGCCTGGGTCTACTACCCGAACCCCTGGTGTCGCGCCTGCTATTCGGATCGACTGCGCTGGCAGCGCTGCACGGGTGCCGGCACGCTCTACAGCTATTCGATCGTGCACTATCCGCCGTATCCGGCCTTCGCCGCCGACGTGCCGTACGTGCTCGCCACCATCGAGCTCGCCGAAGGCCCGCACCTGATGACGAACCTGGTGAACTGTCCGCTCGGCGAAGTGCGCATCGAGCTGCCGGTGCGCCTGTGTTTCGAAGTGCGCGACGGGGGGTTCAAGATCCCGCAGTTCGAGCCGGCGTCGCGCGCCCGATGAGCCTCGACTTCTCGTTCTCGGCCGAGCACGAGGCGGTGCGCGACACCGTGCGCCGGCTGTGCCGCGAGGAGCTGGCGCCGCTGGTGCAGGACGCCGAGGAGCACGAGCGCTTCCCGCGGCAGATCTTTCGCCGCTGGGCCGAGCTCGGCCTGCTGGGCGTGCGCTATCCCGAGGCCGACGGCGGCAGCGGCCTGGACAAGATCAGCGACTGCATCGTGCGCGAGGAGCTCAGCTATCTGAGCCAGGCTTTCGCTTCGTCGTGGTCGGCCCACACCCACCTCGGGACCTGGCCGATCTGGAAGATCGGCACGCCCGCGCAACGCCAGCGTTATTTCCAGCCGGCGCTGGCCGGCGACAAAATCGCAGGCTTCGCCTTGAGCGAACCCGAAGCCGGCTCCAACGTGCGCGCGCTCAGGACACGGGCCGAACGCGTGGCCGGCGGCTGGAAGCTCGACGGCAGCAAGCTCTACATCACCAACGCGCCGATCGCCGATTTCCTGCTGGTGGCGGCGCGCACCGCGCCCGCGCTGCGGCCGGAATCGATCAGCCTGTTCATCGTCGAGCTGCCGCATCCCGGCGTCGCGATCCACAAGCTGCGCAAGGAAGGCATCCGCGCGTCGGAGACCGGGCTGATCCACCTCGCCGACGCCGTCGTGCCGGAGGAGGCCTTGCTCGGCGCGCGCGAAGGCAGCTATCCCGTGATCCTCGAATCGCTGAGCGAGAACCGCGTCGGCGTCGCGGCCAATGCGCTGGGCATGGCGCGTGCCGCCTTCGACGCCGCGCGGGCCTATGCGCAGGAACGCGTCGTCGCCGACAGGCGCATCGGCGATTACCAGGCGATCGCGCACAAGCTCGCCGACATGTCGGCGCAGATCGAAGCCGCGCGCTGGCTGGTCTACTACGGCGCCTGGCGCGTCGATCGCGGCACGCTGGACGCCGCCACCGCCGCGCGCGTCAAGCTGATCGCCTCGGAGACCGCGGTCGCGGTCAGCGAGCAGGCCATCCGCATCCTCGGCGGCGCCGGCATCATGCGCGAGTTCCCGGTCGGCCGCATCCACCGCGATGCGCTGGTCTACGTGATCGGCGAAGGCACCAGCGAGATCCAGCGCAACCTCATCGCGCGCGATCTCGGCTTCAAGCCCTGAGTGCGCCTCGCGCGGCTCGGCGCGTGCGTGCCCGGAAGCTCGACAGCCGCCGCAACAGCAGGGCCATCGCGGCAATCCACGCCAGCACGGCCGCCCACAGCAGCTGCGTGGTCGAGGCGGGTGACGTGGCGTAAGGCGCACCGAGCCTCAGCACGGCCGCCAGCCCGATCAGCAGCGCGCCGAGGCCGATGTCGCCGAAGCGCTCCAGCGGGCGTCGCTGCCGCATCGCATGAGTCCGCGCCATCATCGCCAGGCTCAGCGTGCCGAACGCGCCGACGGTCAGTCCATGCAGCGCATGATTCAAGGGCGGCACGCCGGCGATCTGCGCGCCTCCCTTCAACAGCAGGCCCACGATCAGCCACAGGTAGCCGAGGCCCAGGGTCCACAGCTCGGGCCTGTCGAGCACGGTCCACAGCCGCCAGCGCCACGCGCGCAGCGCGGTCGTCGCCGCGGCGGCGCAGGCGAAGGCGCCGCTTGCCGCGGCGGCACCGGGCAGCAGATCGAAGAGCGCGCCGGCGAGCATGAAGAGGATCACGAGCCGCTCCAGGCGCGGCTGCACGCGCGCCTGCAGCACCTCACCGCGGCGGTAAAGGTGGCCGGCCACGGCCGGGGAGATCGCGCGACCGCCCATCAACAGCATCAGCAGCGTCAGCAGATCGACCGCGAGGAGCAGCGCGAGATGCCGTGCGCCGGGCAGCAGATCGGCGACACCGGCACGGTAGAGCCAGGGACAGGCACAGATCGCGAGCAGCAGCGGACCGATCACGCGGTTCTCGGCCTTCTTCGCCGCGCGCATGAACATCGGCGCGGCGCTGTATGCCAGCAGCGTGGCGAAGAGCAGATTCGGCACGGCCACGGCCGCGCTGTGCTCGTCGAAGAATAACGGGGCGACGCGTGCCGCGAGCCAGCACCGCGCGCGCACGGCCAGGCGCCTGGCCGAGGACTTCGAGATCAGGAAGC
>JBFWSI010000496.1:0-3793 GCA_050248455.1 Gammaproteobacteria bacterium
GTGCATGCTGTTCCTCTCCTTCCAATCGGTGGATGACAACAACGATTAGATCGAAGAACAGCATGCACGTCCACCTATCCCCCTGATCCTCAATAATTTCCTTCAATGATTCGTGGGGATACCTTAGCGCGTAGCGGAACCCGGGATCGAGCGCTGGTTCCTGCACCTGCGCCGGACGACCGCCGAACCCCGGATTCCCTGCGCTCATCCGGGCTACGAAGAAAGCGCGGATCCGCTCGCTCAGTCGATGGTCGTCTGCGCCAAGGTCGGCCACTGCGCACCGCGTAGCAGTCCCTTCCAGTAGATCTGCGGCAGCACGTGCTTCTTCAGCAGGTACATGCTGCGTCGTTCCTTCGACTGGTCGAACGGAAAGGTCTCCTGCGGCGCGAGGTCGTAGCCGAACTCGGCGAGGATCAGGCTGCCGTAGCCCGTGACCAGCGGGCAGGAGGTATAGCCGTCGTAGCGCGCATCCAAGGTGCGGCCGATGCGCGCGGCATCGAGATTCGCGAGCAGCACCGGCAGCTGGGCGCGGATGGCGGCCGCGGTCTTCGAGGTCGGCAGGCTGCTCGCGTCGCCGATGCCGAACACGTTCGGATAGCGCAGGTGGCGCAGGCTCTCCTTGTCGACGTCGACCCAGCCCGCCGCGCTCGCGAGCGGGCTCGACTTGACGAAATCCGGCGCGCTCATCGGCGGCGCGACGTGCAGCAGATCGTAGTGCTGCACGACTTCGCGCTGATGCTCCAGATCGCGAAACACCGCTTCGCGGCTCGCCGTGCGCACGGCGACGAGCTCGTGCTTGAAGTGCGTCTCGATGCCGCGCGGCCCGATCACGTTCGTCATCAGCGCCTCGGCATAGTGCGGCGAGGAGAAGATCGTCGGCGTCGCGCAGTAGTAGTGGAAGCGTGATCGCTCGCGCAGCCCCTGCTTGCGGCACCAGTGTTCCGCCAGGTACAGGATTTTCTGCGGCGCGCCGGCACATTTGATCGGCGGCGGCGGGAAGGTGAACACCGCCTCGCCGCCGCGAAAATCGCGGATCGCCTCCCAGGTGCGCGGCGCGTAATCGTAGCCGTAGTTGCTGACGACCTCGGGCGTCTCGAGCGCCGCGGGCAGGCCCTCGATGCGCGACCAGTCGATCTGGATGCCGGGCGCGACCACCAGCCAGTCGTAGCCGACGCGCCGGCCGCTCGCGGTCACGATCGCGTCGCGCTCGGGCTCGAAGGCGGTGACCGCGTCCTTGAACCAGCGCGCGAGCGGCGGGATCACCTCGCCCATCGGTTTCGCCGAAGCCTCGCGCGGCACGATGCCGCCGCCGACCAGCGTCCACAGCGGCTGGTAGTAATGCATCTCGGCGGGTTCGACGACGAGCACGTCGCGTGCGCCGTCGCGCAGCAGGCCGGCCGCGACACCGATGCCGGCGGCACCGCCGCCGACGACCACGATCTCGTGCCACTCCTCGGGTAGATCCGGATGGACTGTCATGACAGGAACACGGGCCTCCGGCGGTCGTACATCTCGATCAGGTCGGTCGCGCCGAACGGCGGCGCGCTCGCCGCCACGCGCCCGAGATCGCGCACCAGCGCGCGCGTGCACAGGCCTAGCGCGCGCAGCGCGGCGAGATCGCGCTCACGCACGCGCACGAAGTCCGGCTGCAAGGCCGCGAGCGCGCGCACGCTGTCCGAAGTCGGGACGCCGACGTCGAGCGCGAGTCGGAAGCCGCGCGACGCGTATTCGCCGCAGGCGAGCGCGAGGCGCGCGAAGTCGGCGTCGTCCGCCGGCAGCAGCGGCACGATCAGCACGATGCGCTCCGCGCCGAGCCCGCAGCGCTTCAGCAGCTCTTCGAAGAACGCACCATGGCGGCCTTCGACGGCGAGCACGTGGCGCAGGCTCGTGTGCACCCACAGGTCCGTGTGTTCGCGCGCGCAGCCCAGGTGATTGATCATGTGCAGCACGCGGAAGAGCCGATCCATCGCCACCGCCGCCGCGTCGCTCGCCTGCAGGCGCAGCAGCGTCTCTGCGTTCAGCGCTCGCCCGCTCTGCGTGACGACGGACAGCGCGCTGTACCAGCCGCCGTCACGGCTCGGGGCGACCACCGGCGCGAGCCGATGCGCCTCCGTCCGGAGCAGGAAGGGGCCGACTTCGGCTTCGACGCGCGAGCCGCGCAGCACCAGCCGCGCCGCCTGCGCCGAGAAATGCGGCTCGCCGACACTCTCGCCGAGGCGATCGATCCGATCGTTCAGGTAGTCGACGAGTTCGGCCAGCACACCGCAGTCGCAGGGCGACGGCGCCGGCTCGCGCCGCAGCGGAACGGGCCGCGGGCTCACGACAGGAAGCTCACGGCGCGCGGTGCCGGCGTCGCGGGCCGTGCGGCCGGCGACCAGTCGAGCACGCGCGGATCGAACCAGCGCGCGTTGCTGAGCCACAGTCCGTCGCGTTCGAGGCCCGCCTCGCGGTTGACGACGACGACCTGCCGCGCCTGCGTATCGACGAGCACGACGCGGTTCAGCCGGCCGATCGCCGCGGCGAGCATGCGGCCGAAGGTCGCGTCGCCGAGCAGCGCCGGCCGCCGCGTCAGCACGGGCGCGAGGAAATCGCGCGCGAGATGCCAGCTGTCCGAACGCTCGGGCGTGTGGCTGTCGACGGCCAGCGTGCCGTTGTGGAACAGATGGATGTGCTGCGTCACGGGCAGCGGATGCGTGTTGTCGATGTCGACTCCGCCGCGCGTGCGATAGCGGAAATGGAGCACGCATTCGTCGTCGACGTGCTCGGCGGCCCAGCCGAGGATCTCGTCCGCGCGCGTCACCGCCGCGCGCCGGATCACGGCCTCGCGCGTCGCGGGCAGCGCGACGAGACCTGCGCCATGCGGGTTGAACGCGGCCGCCGAGCGCAGCAGCGCGGCAGGCAGCGCACGTCCGGCAGGTTTGTGGACGATCAGGCACATCGCGGCTTCAGATCTTCGCGAGCAGCACTTCGGTCGACTTGAAGACCGCGAGCACTTCCGCGCCGAGATCGAGCTCGAGGTTGTCGATCGAGCGCGTCGTGACGACCGAGGTCACGATGCCGGCGGCCGTCTCGACGTCGACTTCCGACAGCACCGGGCCGCGGATGATCTCGACGACCTTGCCCTTGAACTGGTTGCGCGCGTTGATGGCGGCGATACCCATGATGACTCTGCACTCCTGTCGCTGTAGGCGCCGGCACGCGGCGCGTCGGACGACTGAGAGCAGGAACGGTGCCAGGCCGCGAACTCGCGTCCGTTCAAGCGCTTGATGCAGGCGGCGTCACATCGCGACACGATTGCCAGCAGATGCGCTGGCAGGCACGGGGAAATATGCGCAAAACCTACGCATATGTGCAGGCACGAAAGGCGTACGAGCGGGGCCTTCGATACCAAGCCGTTATAAGCATGGAACTTTTCGTGACACGGCACGCCGGCTGCTCTGCCGCGGGCAGGCCGCCGGCCGTGCCGGCTTCGAGGAACCCGCCATGCCTACGCCCGACGTCGATCCGCAGATTCTCTGTACCCTCGGCCCCGCTTCGATGAACGAGCGCGTGATCGCGCGCCTCGAAGATCTCGGCGTCAGCCTGTTCCGCATCAACCTCTCGCACACGCGGCTCGAGGATCTGCCGCGCATCGTCGACTGGCTGCGCGCGCGCACGCAGGTGCCGATCTGCTTCGACACCGAAGGCGCGCAGGTGCGCACCGGCAGCACGGTGCACGGCGTGATCCTCGTGCGCGAGAACGCCATCGTGCACGCCCATCGCCCGCGCGTGCCGGGTGTCGCGCTCAACTTCA
>JBFWSI010000497.1:0-3782 GCA_050248455.1 Gammaproteobacteria bacterium
CCGTGATCGTCGCATTGCCGGTGTTGTTCAGGCTGACGCTGCTCTTCACGGGGTTCGCCAGCGCGATCGCGAGCGGATCGCTGATGCCGACCGCCATGTCGCGCGCAACGTATTTCGTCGGCTGGATCAGGTAGGTGTCGCCCGCCGCCGGCGCGGTGCCGATCGTGATCGTCATGCCGTCGACGGTGAACGGGCCGGCCCCGCTCAAGGTCTGCGTCGCGCCGTTGTCGAGGCGCTCGAGCGTGAAGTTCGTGCCGTCGTGGAACAGGCGATAGTCGGCCAGCGTCAGATCGTCGAGATTCGCCGGATCGAGGCTGACGCCGACGGTGCCGGTGTTGCTCGCCGCGCGATTCACCTGGGCCTCGCCGCGGGCGAACAGGTTGCCGCCCATCGCGCCGCGCAGGTCGACGCCCTGGCGATGCTGCGCATTGTAGGTGTCGACCATCACCGCGGACAGCCGGCCGATGCCGTTGCGCGCGGGCTCGAGCACCTGGTCGCGGAAGTCGAGGGCGCCGGCGATTTCGCCGCCGGTGATCGAATCCGAGATGATCGAGACGGTGCCGCCCTTCTGCACCGCGATTTCCATGCGCGATCCGTCGAGCGGATTGGCGACCGCCTTCAGCGGCACGACCTCGGTGTTGGCGACCAGCAGCTGCCCCTTGCCGACGAACACGTTCACCGAGCCGTCCTGCTGCGGGACCACGTTGAGATTCACCAGCTTCGCCATGTTCTTCAGCAGCAGGTCGCGCTGATCGAGCAGGTCGTTCGGCTGTGCGCCCTGGCCGATGCCGATCTGCTGGACGATTTCGCGATTGAGCGCGCCCAGCGACTGCGCCATCGAATTGAGCTTGCCGACCTTGGCCGCGATGTCCTGGTTCACGTTCTGCGCCATCGTCGCGAGCCGGCTCTCGAGATCCTGGAAGCGATCGGTGAGGGTTTCGGCCGCGTTGACGAACACCAGCCGCGCCGGCGTCGAGGACGGATCGTTGTTGGCGTCCTGCAGCGCGTTGAAGAAGCGCTCCAGCGCCGGGGTGAAGGTGCCGTCGGACAGCAGCGTGTCGACCTGCTCCGACAGGTTCGCGAAGGCCGCGGCGCGCGCTTCGCCCGAGGCGTTGAGGCGCACGTTCGTGGTCAGGAACTCGTTGCCGAGGCGCTCGATGGCCGCGATGTCGACGCCCTTGCCGGAGAATCCCGCGCCGGTGAACTGCGGCGGCCGCTCGGTCAGGGTCACGCGCTGGCGGCTGAAGCCCTCGGTGTTGACGTTCGAGATGTTGTGGCCCGTCGTCGCCAGCAGCTTCTGGTTCGCCAGCAGCGCCGAGATGCCGATCGAGAACATTTCAGACATGGCTTACCGCTCCTTATCCGCGGTTCGTGTCCACACCGGCGAGACGCCCGTGGATCTGGAGGATCTTCTGCGCATACGAGGGATCGGTCGCATAGCCGGCGCGCTGCAGCTCGCGCACGTAGGCACGCGGATCGGCCGCACGCTGCAGCGCGCGCTCGTAGCGCGGGTTCTGCTGCAGGAAGTCGACGTAATCGTCGAAGGCGGCCCCGACGTCCCTGTACGCGCGGAAAGCGGCGTTGATCTTGACGGGCTTGCCGTCGAAGACTTCCATCGTGCGCTGCGTGACGGTGCGCCCGTCCCAGCCGCGATCGGCCTTGATCGAGAACAGGTTGTGCGAGCTGCCGCCGACGACGTGCCGGCCCCAGCCGGTTTCGAGCGCGGCCTGCGCGAGCAGGATTTCCGGCGTGGTGCCGAGCTTCTGCGCGGCCCGCTCGGCGTGCGGCCGCAGGCTGTCGACGAAGCGCTGCTGCCTGCCGTCGACGTCGCCGGCGAGCTCGCCGCGCGCGGCCGGCGCCGCCGGCGTGAAGGCGCTGCGCGGGCGCGCCCAGCGCGTGATGTCGGTCACCGCGTCGTCGTCGCCTTCGATCTCGCTCTGCGGCACGTAGCGTTCGCCCTGCGGCGCGTAGGCGCGCCGCGCCGGCAGGTTCAGTGCGCGCTCGCCGTCGGCGCTCTCCTCGACGCTGCCGCCGCCGAGGGCGAGCTGGGCGCGCAGCATCTGCTCGAAGCCGATGCCGCCCTGCTCCGCCATCGACAGCGCGACCTGGCTGTCGAACATCTCCTGGTAGAAGCGCATCTCGTGACTGTCGAACATGCCGGTCGCCGGCGTCGCGTCGCGCGCCGACTTCAGCATCATCTGCACGAACAGCGCCTCGAACTCGCGCGCGACCTGCGCCATCGCGGTATCCGGATCGCGCTTGGCTTCGGCGCGCAGCGCACCGAAGCGGGCGAGATCGGCAGCGGGATTGAGGCTTGCGGCGGAGGCCATGATCGTCGTCGATGGAGTTCCTGATATTCGACTTCGACAATGCACGCCGGATGCCAACGGCGCGGCCTGCAAAAGGTGCTGAAGATCAGTTGCTTGGGAGAAGACGTCGGCCCGCGCCGCGGGCCTGGGCCGGCAAGGCGGCAAGGCCTTGCCGCCTTGCCGGCCGCTCGAAGTGTTGGATTGCTCAGGGCTGACGCAGGAAGCCCAATCTACGGAGAAAATTCTTCAGGCTCAGATGACCAGCAGCTCAGCGCGCAGCGCGCCGGCTTCCTTCAGCGCCTCGAGGATCGCGACCAGATCGCCCGGCGCGGCGCCGACCTTGTTGACCGCCTCGACGATGTCGTTCAGCGACACGCCGGGGTCGAACAGGAACATCTTGTTCTTCTCTTCCCTGACGTCGATCTGCGAGTTCGGCACCACCGCGGTCTGGCCGCCGGACAGCGCATTCGGCTGGCTGACAATCGGATCGTTGGAGATCGTGACGGTGAGGCTGCCGTGCGTGACCGCCGCGGCCGACACGTGCACGTTCTGGCCGATCACGACGGTGCCCGTGCGCGAGTTCACGATCACCTTCGCCGCGGCTTCGCCGGGCGCGAGCTCGATGTTCTCGACCACCGCCATGAAGGAGGTGCGCTGGGCCGGATCGGCGGGCGACTGCACGCGCACCGAGGAGCCGTCGATGGCCGTTGCCGAGCCGCCGCCGAGCACGCCGTCGATGGCCTGCGCCATGCGCGTCGCGGTCGTGAAGTCCGGCCGGTGGAGATTGAGCGTCAGCGCCTCGTCGGTGAGGAACGGCGAGGCGACCTCGCGCTCGACGGTCGCGCCGTTGGGCACGCGGCCGACGCTCGGCACGTTGACCGAGATGCTGGAGCCGTCCTTGGTCTCGGCGCCGAAGCCGCCGACGACGAGATTGCCCTGCGCCATCGCGTAGATCGCGCCGTCGGCGCCCTTCAGCGGCGTCATGATCAGGCTGCCGCCGCGCAGGCTCTTCGCATTGCCGATCGAGGACACGGTGACGTCGATGGTCTTGCCGGGCTTGGCGAACGGCGGCAAGGTCGCCGACACCATCACGGCGGCGACGTTCTTCAGCTGCGGATTCGCGTTCTCCGGCGTCGTGATGCCCATCTGCAGCAGCATGTTGCGGATGCTCTGCACCGTGAACGGCGTCTGCGAGGTCTGATCGCCGGTGCCGTCGAGGCCGACGACGAGGCCGTAGCCGATGAGCTGGTTGTCGCGCACGCCGGCGACGGTCGCGAGATCCTTCACGCGTTCGGCGTGGGCCGCGAGCGGCAGCAGCGCGGCGAGCGACAGCGCGAGCGCACGGAGATCGAGGCGGAGGCAAAATTTCATGCGAAATCTCCTGGTGGTCGCACTCAGAGCGGGAACAGCGCGCTGGTGAAGAAGCGGCCCAGCCAGCCCATCTTCGTCGCGTCCGATTCGGCGCCTTCGCCG
>JBFWSI010000498.1:0-3778 GCA_050248455.1 Gammaproteobacteria bacterium
GATAACGACGGCCCTGCGTGGTTCGAGAGGCACTCCCGGCGCCAGGCTAATGGCCTGTATATGCCGAAAATGGACTGGCCTGATTATGGTGAAAACGCCTTGGCCTGATTACGGCGAAAAGTGACACACGGTGAGAATCTCGGGTGCGGTCAGCTCGCTTACCGGCCGCGTGCCGAGATAGGGGAAAACGTCGCGCTCGAGCCGTCGCAAGACTTTTGAACTGTGGCCCTCTGCCCAGCCTGGCTCGTGCTTGATGTACCACTCGCGCGCGACGGCCTCGAAGGTGTTCGCCGCGGCCGCGCGGATTGCTTGCTTCTGCGACTTCTTCAGCGCACCTGGATCGACATCGCGCGCGAGTAGCTTGCGAGCTTCTTCGCGTCGCTCACGTGCCTCGCCCAGTGACACATCAGGGTACGCGCCGGTCGCGAGCAACTTCTCGCGACCGCCGCAGCGATACTTGAAACGCCAGAGCTTCGAGCCGCTCGGCGTGACGAGCAAGAAGAGGCCTCGCTCATCGGAAAGCTTGCGTGGCTTGGCCCCCGGTTTCGCCTTGTGGATCGCAGTGTCGTTGAGCATTTTGGGGGTATCGACTCCCGACCAAGTCGTGATACCCCCGAAAACACCCCCACGGACTCGTGGATTCAACTGGACTGTGCTGGACAGCCGTAGACGGCTTTTACGCCGGGAAACCGCGGTTTATCGCGAATTGCTGGACTGGTTTGGACTGGGTTGGATGCGAAATTGGTGGCTACGGGTGGGCTCGAACCACCGACCTCAGCATTATGAGTGCCGCGCTCTAACCAGCTGAGCTACGTAGCCGCCCGATCGAAGTAGCGTCGCCGGTACTCCGCGGGGGTGGAGGGAACCTGGCGACCCGGGTGACGATTGGTGCCGCGTCGTTGGGCGCGCCGCGGAGATTCCCAGTTGCGGGAACGTTGATTCGTCAGCCCGTGCAGTCGAGGCGCGCGATTGTCCGGGCCGGGGCTGGTCGTGTCAAGGCGAGCCGCCCGCCGCCGCGGGCGGCCGGGAAGCCCGCGCTCAGCGGACGCCGAAGACGACGATGGTCTTGCCGCTGACCGACAGCAGGTGCTGCTCTTCGAGGGTCTTCAGCACGCGGCCGACCATCTCGCGCGAGCAGCCGACGATGCGGCCGAGCTCCTGGCGCGTGACGCGGATCTGCATGCCGTCCGGATGCGTCATCGCGTCCGGCTCCTTGCACAGCTCGAGCAGCGCGCGGGCGACGCGGCCGGACACGTCCATGAAGGCGAGGTCGCCGACCTTGCGGTTCATGCGCCGCAGGCGGGTCGCGAGCTGGGAGGCGATGGCGAAGACGAGATCCGGGAACACCATCGGAATGTTCTTGATCTTCTCGTAGCTGATCTGCGCGATGTCGCAGGCGGTTTTCGCGCGCACCAGCGCGCTGCGGTTCACATGTTCGTTGAAGAGGCCGATTTCGCCGAAGAAATCGCCCGGGTTCAGGTAGGCCAGCACCAGCTCGCGGCCTTCCTCGTCTTCGAGCAGCACCGTCACCGAGCCCTTCACGACGTAGAAGAGATCGTGGGACGGGTCGCCCTGGCGGATGATCGTGCTCTTGGCGGGATACTGCTTGCGGTGGCAGTGCTCGAGGAATTTCTGGATCGCGTCGCTGCTGTGTGGCTGCCTGATCGGGATCAACGCCATGTTTTTCACCCCCAAGCCTGCTGACGTTTGCGTGAAGAGAGTATGCATTCCTGCCTCCGGTCCGTCCTGGACTCTTTATGTCGTCGAGACGCAGTACCTGCTAAGGCCCGAATTCTATTCGCGTTTACAGGATGTTGCCAGTAAAGTTCCGGGCCCGTGCCGCGGCGGCACCGGTGAGGAGCGAGGCAGATGAAAGCGACGATCAAATGGGTCGACGGCGTGTCCTTCGTCGGCGAATCCGGCAGCGGCCACGCCGTGGTGCTCGACGGCCCGCCCGATGCGGGCGGTCGCAACGTCGGCATGCGACCGATGGAGATGCTGCTCGTCGGCATGGGCGGCTGCACGGCCTTCGACGTCGTGTCGATCCTGCAGAAGGCGCGTCAGGACGTGACTGGCTGCCGCGTCGAGCTGAGCGCGGAGCGGGCCGAGGAGATCCCGAAGGTGTTCACGCACATCCACGTGCACTTCGTCGTGACGGGACGCGGGCTGAAGGCCGCGCAGGTCGAGCGCGCAGTCAAGCTGTCGGCGGAGAAGTACTGCTCGGCGTCGATCATGCTCGGCCGCACGGCCGCGATCACGCACGATTTCGAAGTCGTCGAGCTCAGCGACGCAGCCTGACGCGCGTCGAGGCGAGCGGCCAGTCGGCGCCGCGTTCACCGGCGCCGGCGCGGGCGACGAAGAGGGCCGCGTCGTCGCCGCGACGCCAGGTGCTCGCTCCCCACGTGACGACGACTTCCCTGCCGAGGCCGCGTGCCTGGGTCGCGAGCTTGCGGCACAGCGCCGTCGCCGCGCGCGCCGGGGTCTCCGGCAGCAAGACCAGCAGTTCGGTGTCCGACCAGCGGGCGAGCACGTCGACCCAGCGCAGCTGGTCGCGCAGCATGCGTTCGAGCGCGGCATAGGCGCTCGCCTCGCCGTCGACACGCGCGACGAGGCAGGACAGCGGGTTCGAATAGCGGCGGCTGCGCGAGATCTCGGCCTCGAGCCGCAGCAGCGCCGCCTCGCGCGGCAGCACGCCGGCGACCGTGGTGCCGCCGCCGCCCGCGCCCTCGAACAGCAGCACGCTGCCGCTGAAACCCGGCGCCGCGCCGCGCCGCGCCTCGGCCCCGAGCGTCATGCGCAGCGGCAGATCGAGATCCTCGAGCGTGTAGCCGACGCAGTCGCCCGGCTCGCGCCCGACCAGCGCGGCGAACGCATCGTTGACCCACACGAGCACGCTCGCCGCGTTCAGCAGGGCGACCGGGCCGGGCAGGGCCTGCAGCAGCTGGCGGGCAAGTTCGGGATGGAGCGCGGTCATCAGGGGTTCCGGAGGCTGTGACGCGGGTATCGGCCGCCCCGCCGCGCGCTTGAGCCCGACGGCCGCTGTGCCGGGTTCTGCGTTCGTGCCAGATTTGGCCTGGGCGAATCTATATAGCTGAGCGTAAATCCACTCCACTGGCGGTTCGATAGCGTATGCCCGTGTAGCAACCTCCGACGTCATGCCCGCGCCAGCGGGCATCCACGCACTCCCCCGGCGTCCAGCGCGGAAAAAAGAAGAATCGCCCGACGGAGGCCTCCTCGTCAGGCGTGGATTCCCGCTTGCGCGGGAATGACGGTAAACAACACGCGGTGGAGCGCATTTACGCTCAGCTAGATAGCCACGGAGGACGCGGAGAAAGAAATTGATTGGGTCGGCGGCTCCGCAACGAGATAGCGACGAGGGGCACAGACGCGACGGAGACTCCCCATCAATCCTTCTCTTCCTCCGTGGCTAGATAGCTGAGCGCAAATCCACTCCACTGGCGGTTCGATAGCGTATGCCCGTGTAGCAACCTCCGACGTCATGCCCGCGCCAGCGGGCATCCACGCACTCCCCCGGCGTCCGGCGCGGAAAAAAAGAAGAATCGCCCGACGGAGGCCTCCTCGTCAGGCGTGGATTCCCGCTGGCGCGGGAATGACGGTAAACAACACACGGTGGAGCGCATTTACGCTCAGCTATTGAGCCTTGCATAAATCATGGACAGTCGAGTTTCAATTCCGCCTGCTTCCAGAAAGCATGGACCAACGCAGGTCGTTGCTGCATAGAGCGCAGCCGTCGGGAGGCAAGGTCGCGTACGGTCTC
>JBFWSI010000499.1:0-3775 GCA_050248455.1 Gammaproteobacteria bacterium
CAGCACGTTCTCCGCGAACACGGGATCGGCATGCTCGCGCTGGCGTTGCTCGGCATACGCATACTCCGCGCGCGAGAACAGATAGCGCGCACGCGGAAAGGTCGGCTGCCAATGCCCGTCGACGAGGCGCGTATGCCAGCCGCAGTGATCGAGATGCAGGTGCGTGCAGAACACGAAGTCGACGTCCGCCGGCGCGATGCCGATCGCGGCGAGCCGGTGCAGCCAGCCTTCGTCGGTGCGCTGGGCCCAGCGCTTGAAGCCTGCCGGAGACTTGTGACAGCCGAGGCAGGTATCGACGAGCGCGACGTGATGACGCGTACGCACGACATAGGTCTGGATCGGCAGGATCAGCTTGCCGGTCGCGGGACACAGCGCGTGCGGCTGCAGCCAGTGCAGATGGGGCGCGACGGCCTCCGGCGTCGCTTGCGCGAACATCTGCTCCGGGCGCAGAAAGGGCTCCTCGACTTCGACGACGCGCGCGACTTCGATCTCGCCTATCCGGAACCAGCTCATCGACAAGCTCTCCTGTACCAGTTTGCAACAGCGCAACCAAGCCCGGGCATGACGGGAATCGGCTTGACCTGGATCAAGCGTGCGCGCTTTTCGCCTTCATAGCATCCCCGTCCACACGCGGCAATCGTGCCGAGCGGCACGGCTGCGCAGCGCGGGCAAATCCATTTGAAGGCACATCCGAAGGAGAGTCGATAAATGAAAATCGGTGCGTTCTACCTGCCGTCGATCGGCAGCTTCGACGATATCAAGAAGGGCATGGCGGGTCGGCGTACCGATCTCTATCAGCAGATGCTCGGCGAGCTGACCGAGCAGATCAAGTACATGGACGCCCACGGCTACTACGGCGTCGGCTTCACCGAGCACCACTTCCACATCGAAGGCGAAGAGGTGTCGACGAACCCGATCATGCTCGATCTCTACTTCGGCATGCAGACGAAGCAGATCAAGCTCGGACAGCTGGGCCTCGTGCTGCCGGCGCACAACCCCGTGCGCCTCGCCGAGGACATCGCGATGCTCGACCAGATGACGAACGGCCGCGCCTTCGCCGGCTTCGCCCGCGGCTACCAGCCGCGCTGGGTCAACGTGCTCGGCCAGCAGATTCGTGGGCTCGACGGCACCTTCAGCGATCTCGACTACGAGAACCTGAAGAAGGATCTCTATTACGACCACTTCGAGATCATCAAGAAGTGCTGGCAGAAGGACGCGTTCTCGCATCGCAGCCGCTTCTGGCAGATCCCGGCGCCGCACACCAAGTGGGCCGCGGCCGAAGTCACGCGCTCCTACGGCACCGGCATCGACGACAACGACGTGCTGACCGAGATCGGCACGGTGCCTGCGACCTACAACAAGCGCATGCCGGATCTGTTCCAGCCGTTCAGCGTGTCGGAGTCCTCGATCCGCTGGGCGATGGAGAACTCGGTCGTGCCGGTGACGATACTCACGCATCCGGAAGTCGCGAAGAGCCAGTTCGTCGCGGCCCAGGACGCAGCGGCCAAGGCCGGCAAGAACCTGAAGCTCGGCGAGCGCATCGGCCTCGTCCGCGAAGTGATCGTCGCCGACACCGATGCCGAGGCGGAAGCCATTGCACGCAACGGCGGCTCGATCATCTGGTGCAACTTCTTCGCGCCTTTCGGCTTCAATGCTGCAGTCGCAGCGCCGGGCGAAGGAGCCTTCGACGTGCCGAACAACTTCGAGTCGATGGCCGAGCGCGGGCTCGTGATCTACGGCAGCCCGTCCACGGTCAGTCGCAAGCTCGACGCGCTGTTCAAGGAGCTGCCGGCCGAGTACTTCTGGATGTTCACCTACAACGGCCTCATCCCGCAGAAGCAGATGATGCGCCACCTCGAGCTGGTGACGACCAAGGTGCTGCCGAACTTCACCGATACGCTCCGCTGAGCGCAATCCTCGTCGAACCGAAAAAGGGGCTCTGCGGAGCCCCTTTTCACGTCGGCGCGACGGTGGCCGTCGATGCGCTCCGCGCGGCCATTCGGGCAGCCGGCATCACGCCGCGCTGCCGTGGCATTTCTTGAATTTCTTGCCGCTGCCGCAGGGGCAGGGATCGTTGCGGCCGACGTCGCGCATCGGGTTGTGGGCGGGAGCCTGGTGATGGTGGTGATGATCGTGGTCGTGATCGTGATTGCAGTGCGGGCCGTGGACGTGACCGCCGGCCTGTTCCTTCTCGGTATTCATCGAACTCTCCGGGAGCGCTGCGACTGGCGCGGTGCTGGTGACAGGCGCGCAGCTTAAACGAGGCGCGCGCCGCACCGCCACGGGGACGCTGGCGCTAGGCGCGCAGCTCGCGGGCGAAGGCGGCGAGCTCCGCGTTGAAACGTGCCGGCGCTTCGAGGAAGGGCGCGTGACCGACGCCCGCGTACCAGGACGCGCGCGCCGTCGGGGCGCTCGCCAGGATCAGCTCGGCCATTGCCGGCAGCGTCACGGCATCGGCGCGGCCGTGGCTGACGAGCAGCGGCTTGGTGAGCCTGCCTAGCGCAGCCGTGGTGTCGATCGACCAGCCGAGCAGCGCGTTGCGCACCTGCGGCGCCACGACCATGTTCCAGGCCAGCGCCGTCTCGCGCTCCTCGCGCGACAGCGGCGCGACGAAGCAGGCGTCGAGGAAGCGGCGCATGCCCAGAATGTTCTCGGCGAGATCCTCGCCCGTCACCCGCGGCAGCACGTCGGCGAACACGGGGCCGAGCAGGCGGCCGACCTCCGCCGGGCCGACGCGGCACGCACCGCCGACGAACTGCAGTCCCGCGAGCGCGGCATCGCCGAATTCCTGCACATAGAGGCCCGCCACCAGCGAGCCGTAGGACCAGCCGACGAGCAGCGGGCGCTCGAGCGCCAGCGCCTGCATCACGGCCGCGACGTCCCGTGCCCACACCGCTGCACCCTGGTAGCAAGCAGCGCCGAGAGGCCGATCCGACTGGCCGTGGCCGCGCAGATCCGGGCACACGAGCCGGAAATCGCGCGCGAGCTCGCCGTCGACCTGGTGCCGCCAGCACAGCCCGCTCTGCGACCAGCCGTGGAGCAGCAGCAGCGGCGGGCCGGCCGCATTGCCGTAGTCCCGCACGTGCAGCCGCACGCCGTCCGGCGCGGTGATGCCGTGCAGGCGGACGTTCACCGTCCGCCGCTCAGAGGTAATCGAAGATCACGTTCTCTTCGGTCATGAACACGCGGGACTGCGTGAAGTCGATGAACTTCGCCTCGTCCTCCTTCAGGCGTCGATGCGCTTCCTGGCCCTCGGCGGTCGCCATGCCTGCTTCGAGCGCGGCGACGTCGTCCCACCACACTTCGGTGATCCCGTCGTAGGCCGGGGCGAGATCGCGCGATTGCCGGAACACCTCGTTCATCGCCGGCAGGGCCGTGTGGCTCTGGATGTATTTGCGGGCCTTGATCGCGGCGGCGAAGCCGCGCACCAGCGGACCGTGGGTCTCGAGCCAATAGCGGTGGAAGTCCGCATCGGACACATCGGCGCGTTTGCGCAGGCAGTAGACGAGCTTGATCATGGAAGCCTCCTGTATGGACGACGCAGCTTTAGACCTCGATCGCGAGCAGATCCTTCAGGTGCTCGTCGAGCTGCTGCAGATAACCCGGGTCGATGCCGACGACGACGAGATGTCCGCAGATCGACTTCAGCACGCGCAGCTCGCTGTGCTTGATCAGCTTCTGCTCGGCGGCGCAGTCGCGCACCGGGAAGAACATGTCCTCGTCGATCGGCATCACGAAGGTCCTGGCGATCATCCGCGCCAGCGCCATCTTCAGA
>JBFWSI010000500.1:0-3758 GCA_050248455.1 Gammaproteobacteria bacterium
GGGTCGTCCAGCCCGGGGCCGGCGGCGCGGCGTCGTGGCCCTCGTGCGCCGCGACGCCGGCGCAGAGCGCAGCGGCGCTTGCCCTGGCACAGAGGCCGCGCCCGCGGCCTCGCGACGCTCGCCGCCTCAACGCGGGACGGGCCTCAGCGCTCGCGCACGGCGAGCGCCGGGGCGTCCGCGGGCTGCGCGTGGCGCGCATAGATCGAGCGCGCGTTCAGCGTCATCTGGTGCGCGCGGCCGAGCTTCTCGCCGACGAAGTCGACCGTGAACGAGGGCTTCAGCGCCTTGCCGTCCCATTCATAGGCCTTGAAGTACTGGAGCTCGCCCGCGGGCCCCTGCTTCTTGTCCCAGTTCGCGAGCAGCGAGGACGTGAAGTAGACGCGCTTGCCGTCCCAGCTCTGCGACACCATGTTCACCTGCTCGCCGATGCGCGTGCTGTAGATCTCCTTCGGCGCGAAGGGATCGGAGATGTCGAAGAGGCGCGCCATGCCGTCGTTCCAGGTGTCGACCCACAGCGTGCTGTCGTCGGCCGCGATCGAGATGTCGACCGGCAGCGGGATCTTCGACGCATCGCCGATGTCCGCCACCGCCTGCGCCTGCCACTCGCCCTTGGCATCGCGGTGGATCAGCCAGATCTTCGAGGTCAGCGCGGTGGTCGTGAAGCAGTAGTCGTGCTTCTCGTTCCACGCGCAGCGCACCTCGAGCGGCGCGCCCGGCACGTCGAACACCTTCAGCGGCTTGCGCGTGTGCAGATCCCACACGGTGACGGTGTTGCCGAAGCGCTTCATCGCCTCGGCGTCGCCCATCATCTTGCCGAGATCCATCATGTAGTTGTTCCAGCCCGTGAACGAGGAGCTGATCATCACGTTCAGGCGCGGCAGCGCGCGCACGTCGTAGCCGTAGCCGTCGGCGAACTGTCCGCTCTTGACGGCGCCCTGCAGGTTGTCGTCGGTCGGCATCCAGTGCGTCGTGACGTACTCGCCGTCGTTGGTGTACTCGGCCATGCCGGTGCGGCCGCCGTGATCCTGGTTGTTAGACAGGCCCGTGATCAGCATGCGGCCGGGCAGGGCGTAGAACGAATGCGGGCCGACGAGGCCGCCGGTCTTGGCGACGAAATCGGTGATCGTGGTCTTCAGCGCGGGCTTCGCGGGGTCGGTCGCGACGTCGAAGATGAAGATGTTGCTGGTGTCGAGGCCGCCGGCCCACAGGTAGCGGCGATCGTCGGTGTAGCCGGAATGGTGGGCCTCGTTGCGGCCGCCGACCGACAGCGTGTGGATCACCTTGCCGTAGCTCGCGGACGCGGGGTTGGTGTCGACGGTGACGAGCTTGTCCTGCTCGTCGCCGAGGCCCTGCGCGCCGAGGGTCCACACGTACATGAAGTCTTCCTGCGTCGTCAGCCGCTTCATGTAGGGCGACACGCAGGTTTCGTCGGCGAGCGCAAAGGGCGCGGCGGCGGCGAGCCCGAACGCGCACAGGGAACGGAGACGGCGGTGGATGGACGCTGGCATGCGGGCTCTCCTTGGCGAACGGCAGGATCGGGGTCGGGATTCTAGCCCGTAGCCGTGAAGAAACGCAGCGGCTCGCGGCCACCGAGCCCGGCGGCGTGTCGGCCAGGGCACCCGAACCACCGCAATCCGGGCGGGTTCCCGGCGGTACGAATCAGCCGCGGAGAAGCCAAAATGCGGGCCGGGCTGACGAAGGAAGCCCAACCGGGCGGATCCTGCCGCCCTCAGCCGAAGGGCTTCCACATCAGGATCAGCTTCGGCATCAGGGTCAGCGCGCCGAGGATCGCGACGGTCATCGCGACGGTGGTCAGGATGCCGAAGATGATGCTCGGCACGAAGTTCGACAGCACCAGGATCGAGAAGCCGCAGCACACCGTCAGCGTGGTGTAGAAGCCTGCCTTGGCGATGTTCGCGTGGCAGTGGTACATCGTCTTCAGGCCGTCGCGGAAATGCTGGAACTCGACGCCGTAGCGGTAGAGGTAGTGGATGCAGTCCTCGACCGCGATGCCGATCGTCAGCGAGGCGACCATGATCGTCATCATGTCGAGCGGGATGCCCGCCCAGCCCATGAAGCCGAGCACCGCGGCGGCCGCGATCGCGTTCGGGATGACGCCGATGACGGCGGCCTTGAACGAGCGGAACAGCACCCACAGCGTCAGCAGCACGCCGAGCATCGCCCAGCCCAGCGACTGGATCTGCGAGGAGTAGAGGCTCTGCAGCATGTTGTTGTAGAGCACCAGCAGGCCGGCTACCTCGTACTCGGCGGGCTTCAGCCCGACCTTCTGCTCCAGCCCCTGCTCGATCTCCGCGAGCAGCGCCTCGCGGCGCAGGCCCGGCGTCGAGTCCAGGATGCGCAGCGCGATGCGGGCCTCGTCGTGCTCGATCGAGATGTAGGGCGAGAGCATCTCCTGCTTGAGGTTCTCGGGCAGGCGCTTGTAGATGATGTTGAGCTCGAAGGGATCGAACTCGCGTCCCTTGTTGAGATCCTCGGCGACGCGGACGATCGAGGCGAGCGAGGTGACCTTGCCGATGCCGGGCACGGTCTCGAGGAAGTCGTGCACGCGCTTGATGCGCTCGACCTTCTGCGGCGTGAACCAGTAGTCGGACTTCTGCGCGGGCTCCTCCTCGAACATCTCGGCGAGCTCGTCGTCGCCGCCCCCGGCGGCGGGCTCCACGGCGGCCGGCGGCGGGAACTTCAGCACGATCTCGAGCGGCGTGGTGCCGCCCAGCGTCTCGTCGACCTGCTTCAGGCCCTGGTAGATCTCGGTGTCCTGCTTGAAGTAGTTGATGAAGCTGTTCTCGACCTCGAGCCGGCCCATGCCGATCACGCCGAGCGCCGTGATCACGGCGGTCGCGAGCAGCACGAACAGGCCGTGGCGATCGGTGAAGCGTGCGAGCGACACCGTGAAGCTCGCATTGCCCTTGTCCTCCACCTTCAGCGGGCGCTTGGGCATCAGCAGCATCACGGCCGGGATGAAGGTGAAGAGGATCGCGAAGACGATGGCGAGGCTCAGGGTCATCATCCAGCCGAAATCGATGATGGGCTTGATGTCGCTGGTCACCAGCGACACGAAGCCGATCATCGAGGTCACGTTGGTGTACATGCAGGGCTTCGCCATGTCGTGCGTCATCTGGCGCACGAGCTCGTACTGCGACCAGTCCGGGAACTCGCGGTAGAGCTCCATGTAGCGCACGAGCAGGTGGATGTTGATCGAGATCGTGAGAATCAGCGTCAGCGCGATGAAGTTCGACGAGATGACGGTGAGGTCCCAGCCGATGTGGCCCAGCATGCCGAGGATCACGACCGTGCAGAACACGCAGGTCGACAGCGGGATCGCGACCCAGCGCGCCTCGCGGAAGATGTAGCCGAGCATCGAGATCGCGAGCACCACGGCGCCGATGCCGAACACCACGATGTCGCTGCGCACGAAGGTGATGAGATCGTCGGTGATCATCGCGATGCCGCCGAGGTGCACGCGTGCCTGGCCGCGATACTTCGCGAGCACCGAGCGGATGCTCTCGACCGCCGCATGGTTGGCCTCGTCGACGGCGATCTTCTGTGCCTTGTAGATCGGATCGATCTCGGCGAGCCGCGCGGCCTGCGCCGGCGACAGGCCCGTGGTCGCGCGCAGGTAGACCAGGTCGCCGCGCTCCATCTGCAGCTTGCGGAACTCCGGCCGGTCCTGCATCACGACGCGGATCGCGGTGGTCTTGCCGTCGGCGCTGAGCGCGACGTTCTTGTACAGCGGGCTC
>JBFWSI010000501.1:0-3756 GCA_050248455.1 Gammaproteobacteria bacterium
GGACCGAGGTTTTCGATCCACTGCACGCCGTGCGCGGGGATCAGCGCGGCGGCGCCGACGGCGAGTCGCGCGGTCTCGGCGTCGACGTGCAGGCGCGCTTCGCCCTGGAGGATCAGATAGACCTCGACGCGATCGAGCCGGAGAGGATGCGTCTTGCCGCCGACGGCGACCTCGGCGATCGCGAGCGAGTAAGGCAGCATGCAGTCGCCGTGCGCCGGATGCAGCAGCTCACGCAGCATGCAACCGTCGACGGCTGCGAAGGGCGCGCAGTCCTTCGTACGTTTGACCAGCATGCGCGTGCCGCCTGTTAAGATTCCCGCCTCGCACTATACAGCAGGCGCGTCGACCCGCCGGGGACGCCGCGGCGACGGACGCGGAGAGTGACCGGTCATGAGCTCCTATCTCGGCACGCGCGACTTCAGGCATGGCGCCGCGACACCGCTCGGCGTCCTCGTCTGCAACCTGGGCACGCCTGCGGCGCCGACCACGGCCGCCGTGCGCCGCTATCTCGCCGAGTTCCTGTCCGATCCGCGCGTGGTCGAGTTGCCGCGCTGGCTGTGGCTGCCGCTGCTGCACGGGATCATCCTCAACCTCCGGCCGCGGCGCTCGGCGCACGCTTATCGGAAAATCTGGACCGCAGCGGGCTCGCCGCTGCTGCTGCATGCGACGGCCCAGCGCGAGGGACTCGCGACCCGGCTCGCGGCCCGCGTGCCGGGCGGCTGCGTCGTCGCGCTCGGCATGCGCTACGGCGCGCCTTCGATCGCGAGCGCGCTGCGCAGCCTCGCCGCTGCGAACGTGCGTCGGCTGATCGTGCTGCCGCTGTATCCGCAGTACTCGGCGCCGTCGACGGCGAGCGTGCTCGACGAGGTGTCCCGGGAATTACAGCAGTGGCGCTGGGTGCCCGAAATCCGCACCATCAACGACTATCACGCCGAACCGGCCTATATCGCCGCGCTCGCCGCGTCGGTGCGCGAACACTGGGCGCGGCAGGGGCGCGGTGAACGTCTGCTGATGTCCTTCCACGGCATCCCGCGCAACTACTTCCTCGCCGGCGATCCCTACTACTGCCAGTGCCAGGCGACGGGCCGGCTGCTCGCGGCAACGCTGGGACTCGGCCGCGACGAGTGGCTGCTGAGCTTCCAGTCGCGCTTCGGACGCGAAGCCTGGCTCGAGCCCTACACCGATCGCACGCTCGAAGCCCTCGCGCGTGACGGCGTGCGCACCGTCGACGTGCTGTGTCCCGGCTTCGCCGCCGATTGCCTCGAGACGCTGGAGGAAATCGCGATGCAGAACCACGAAGCCTTCGTCGCGCGCGGCGGCGAGGCCTTGCACTACATCCCCGCACTGAACGCGCGCCAGGATCATCTGGACATGCTGGCGGCGCTGGCGCTGCATCATGCGCAGGGCTGGCCCGAACTCGAACGCGCCTTCGATGCGACGGCCGGCGGCGCGACGGCGGCGCGCGCGCAGGCGCTGGGCGCGAAGGCCTGAGCCGCCGCTTCGACCTTCGTAGCCCGGGTGGAGCGCGCAGCGCGTAACCCGGGATCGGCGCCCGCCACCATCTCGTGCATTCGAGAAGACCCCGCGCGGTGCGCGCCGCGCATGGCCGAAAGCCCTTGCGTATCGGGTATGCCGGATCCCGGGTTCCGCTACGCTGCACCCGGGCTACTAAAACGGGGGCGCCCCTCTTTCACACAACCTACGGCGCTCCGTCAGCCCAAGCTACGGCGCTACGCCCCGTGCGATTCAGCGCTCAGGCGAGCACTTCGACGCCGCGCCAGAACGCGACGTAGCCCTCTATCTCCTTCGCCTCCGGCTTGCACTCGGGGTAGTACCAGCACGCGTCGCGATTGACCTCGCCATCGACGACGAGATCGTAATAGCTCGCCGTGCCCTTCCAGCCGCAGACCGTGTGCGTGTCGCTGATCCGCACGTACTCGCGGTTCAACGCCGATGGCGGGAAATAGTGATTGCCTTCGACGACGCGTGTCGCGTCCGACTCGGCGATGACGACGCCCTTCCACATTGCTCTAGCCATGTGCATCCTCCGTGGCGCGCCGCGACTCGGCGCGCGGTATGCCCTGCACGGTCACGACGATCTCGCGCCGGTGGCCGTGGCGGCGATGTTCCCAGAGATAGACGCCCTGCCAGGTGCCTAGCGCGCAGCGCCCGTCGCCGACGGGAACGGTCAGCGCGACGTCGCCGACGACGCTGCGAACATGCGCCGGCATGTCGTCCGGGCCTTCGTCGTCATGCTGCCACAAGGGATCGCCATCGGGGGCGATGCGCGCCATGAAGCGTTCCAGATCCTCGCGCACGCGCGGATCGGCGTTCTCGGTGATCACGAGGCCAGCGCTGGTGTGGCGCAGGAAGACGTGACAGAGCCCGGTCGCGATGCCGCTGTCACGCACCACGGCCTGCACCTCGCGCGTGATGTCCTGCGTGCCGCGCCCGCGCGTGGTGATCTCGAGAGTCGCTTGATGGACGCGCAACCGTGTCTCAGCCGACATCGCGCAGCACCTCCGCGAGCGGCCGCCGCGATTGCGCAGGCACCTCGGCCGCATAGCCGTACCACACGAGGCCGACGCAGAATTCGCGCTCGGCATCGGCGCCGATCGCGGCCATGAAGTGCGGATCGCGCGTGACCTTGCCGGTCGACCATTTGCTGCCGACACCGGCCGCCCATAGCGCGAGTGCGAAGTTCTGCACGGCACAGCAGCAGGCGGCGTAGTCCTCGCGCTCGCGTACGGGGTCCTCGCTGCGCACGCAGGTGACGACCAGCCAGCCCGGCACCGCTTCCCAGCGCGCGCGCTTGCGCGCCGCCGCGACATCGCCGCTCTTCGCGCGCACGAGCTCGGTGTTGAGATCGATCACACGGGCAATCGCCTGCGGTCCCAGCAGCGTGAAACGCCAGGGTTCGGTGCGATGGTGATTCGGTGCCCAACGCGCCGCGTCCAGCGCCTCGAGCACGAGTGCGCGCGGCGGGAGGCGCGCGGTGAAATCGTGGATCGTGCGGCGCGCTCGGATCAGGGCCGCGACGGCGGCGGCGTTCGCGCTCGCCGGTTCGGCTGCGGTCATCGACGGTCTCCTCGATCCGCTTCCGCGTATCGACTGCGATCGCGGCGCGGGTCATTGCACGGGCTTCTGGCTGTGGCCACAATGCGGGCCCACGCCATGAAGTTTCGCACACTGTTCGTCCTGCTGCTGCTTGGCTGCGCCGCTGCGCGCGCGGCCGAGCCCGTCGCCGAACGCGCGCGTTTCCGTCCGGCCTACGACGCTGCGTTGGCCGGACGCGATGCGCAGGCACTCGCGCGCGGGCTCGAGCGCTACCCCCTCTATCCTTACCTCGAATACCTGCATCTGCGCAGCCGGCTCGCGTCGCTGCCGGTCGCGCAGGTCGAGGACTTCCTGAAGCGCGAAGCTGGCACCTACCTCGGTGAGCGCCTGCGCGGCGACTGGTTGCGCCAGCTCGGTCAACTGCACCAATGGAACCTGCTCGTGCGCTACGCCGCGCCGACCGACAACGCAATCCTGGGTTGCCTGCAGTTGCGGGCGCGGCTCGAGACCGGCCGCCTGAATGCAGTGACGCCGGACGTCGAGAAGCTGTGGCTGGTCGGCAACTCGCAGATCGATGCCTGCGACGACGCCTTCGAACATTTGCGCAGCATCGGCGCGCTCGACGAAGCGCTGGCCCTGCAGCGCGCCTGGCTCGCCCTCGGCCAGCAGCGCACCAAGCTCGCCGGTTTCCTGTTGCGG
>JBFWSI010000502.1:0-3754 GCA_050248455.1 Gammaproteobacteria bacterium
AGCTTGGTCGCGCCTTCGCCGTCGCGCACGATTGCGCGCGCCAGATCCGTGAACACCGCGGCGACGCCTTCGACGAAGGCGGGCCAGTGTGGATGCGCGGGCGTCAGCGTCGGCCCGCCGGCGCGACCGGTCGCGATCAGCACGCAGCTGTCGTTGGTCGAGGTGTCACCGTCGATCGTGATCCGGTTGAAGCTGCGATCGGCGAGCTGGCGCGTCAGCGTCTGCAGGGCTTCGCGTTCGACCGGCGCGTCGGTCGCGACGAAGGCGAGCATCGTCGCCATGTTCGGCTTGATCATGCCGGCACCCTTCGCGATGCCGGTCACGCGGTAGCGCGCGCCGCCGGTCGCCACCGTCACCGACACGCACTTCGGCACGGTGTCCGTCGTCATGATGCCTTGGGCCGCCGCCGACCAGCCGTCGTCGGCGAGACTCGCAAGGGCGACCGGCATCGCCGCGATCATTTTTTCGGCCGGCAGGCGCTGTCCGATCACGCCGGTGGAGAACGGCAGCACCGCGTTCGCCGCACAGCCGAGGCTCGCGGCCGCCGCGGCACAGACGTCCAGTGCGTCACGATGGCCCTGCGCGCCGGTGCCGGCGTTCGCATTGCCTGAATTGATCACGAGCAGGCGCGGCGTAGCGCTGGCGAGGTGATGACGCGCGATTTCGACCGGTGCCGCGCAGAACACGTTCAAGGTGAACACGCCGCCGACGGTGGACTGCGGGGCGATCTCGATCACGACCGTGTCGGCGCGCCCGGTCTTGCGGATGCCGGCGGCGATCGTGTTGAGCCGGATGCCTGGGATGGCGAGCGGTGTCGCGGAGCGTTCGATCGTCGGGGTGCTCATCGTGTGTCGTCGTCGATTGGCGAGTGCTCAGGCCAGCTTGCCGTGGCACTGCTTGTATTTCTTGCCCGAGCCGCAGGGACAGGGATCGTTGCGGCCGATCTTCGGTCCGCGGCGCACGACCGTCTCCACGCCGGGTTCCGCGGCAGGCGCTGCTTCCTCGATCGCGCTGTAGCTCTCGTGGACTTCGTGCTGGGGCAGCGCGGCGGCGCGCCGGCGCTGCTCTTCCTCCAGCGCGGTGACTTCCTCGCGGGCGCGCACCTCGACTTTCGACAGGATGCCGAGCACGTCACGCATGATTTCCTGCAGCATGCGCGAGAACATGTCGAAGGCTTCGCGCTTGTATTCCTGCTTCGGGTCCTTCTGCGCGTAGCCGCGCAAATGGATGCCCTGGCGCAGGTGATCCATCGCGGCGAGATGTTCCTTCCAGTGCCCGTCGAGCACCTGCAGCATCACGGCGCGCTCGAACTCGCGCATCACGCCGGCGCCGACCTGGGCCTCCTTCTCGGCATAGGCGTCCTCGAAATGCTTGAGGATGCGCTCGCGCAGTGCTTCCTCGCCGAGGTTCTCGTCGGCCTGCAGCCAGTCCTGGAGCTGCAGGTGCTGCCCGAAGTCGCTCTGCAGCGCCTGCACCAGGCCGTCGACGTTCCAGTTCTCGTGGTAACTCTTCGGCGGGATGTAGTTGTCGATGAATTCGCTGAGCACGTCGTGGCGGATGCCTTGGATGTTGGCCGAAATGTCCTCGGCTTCCATCAACTCGCGGCGTTGCTCGTAGACGTGCCGGCGCTGATCGTTGGCGACGTTGTCATACTCGAGCAGCTGCTTGCGGATGTCGAAGTTGCGCCCTTCGACCTTGCGCTGCGCGTTCTCGATGGCCTTCGTCACCCACGGGTGCTCGATGGCCTCGCCTTCCTGCATGCCGAGCTTCTGCATCAGTCCGGCAACGCGTTCGGACGCGAAGATGCGCATCAGGTTGTCTTCCAGCGACAGGTAGAAGCGGCTCGAGCCCGGATCGCCCTGGCGGCCCGCGCGGCCGCGCAGCTGGTTGTCGATGCGGCGCGACTCGTGGCGTTCGGTACCGATGATGTGCAGGCCGCCGCTCGCGAGCACCGCGTCGTGACGCGCCTGCCAGGTCTCGCGGATCTTCGCCCGCTGCTCGTCCGTCGCTTCCGGCGCCAGCGTCTGGAGCTCGGCATCGAGGCTGCCGCCGAGCACGATGTCGGTGCCGCGACCGGCCATGTTGGTGGCGACGGTGACCGTGCCCGGCCGGCCGGCCTGCGCGATGATCTGGGCTTCCTTCTCGTGGAACTTCGCGTTCAGCACCTGATGCGCGATGCCTTCCTTCTTCAGGAGGTTAGACACCAGCTCCGAGCTTTCGATCGACGCCGTGCCGACCAGCACCGGCTGCTGCCGCGACAGGCAGTCCTTGATGTCGTCGATGATGGCCTTGTACTTCTCCTTGGCGGTGAGGAACACGGCATCGCCGTAGTCCTGGCGCACCATCGGCTTGTGCGTAGGGATCACTACCACCTCGAGACCGTAGATCTGCTGGAACTCGTAGGCTTCCGTGTCCGCCGTGCCGGTCATGCCGGCGAGTTTCTCGAACAGGCGGAAATAGTTCTGGTAGGTGATCGAGGCGAGCGTCTGGTTCTCCATCTGGATCTGCACGGCTTCCTTGGCCTCGACGGCCTGGTGCAGGCCTTCCGACCAGCGACGGCCCGGCATCGTGCGGCCGGTAAACTCGTCGACGATGACGACCTGGCCGTCCTTCACGACGTAGTCGACGTCGCGCTGGAACAAGCCATGTGCCCGCAGGGCGGCGTTCAGATGATGCATCAGGGCGATGTTGCCGACGCTGTAGAGACTGTCGCCTTCGGCGAGCAGGCCGGCATCCGCCATCAGGCCTTCGACCGTGTCGTGTCCGGCTTCGGTCAGGTGGACCTGGCGCGATTTCTCGTCGACCCAGTAGTCGCCATCCCCTTCCTCTTCCGGCTGGCGCTTGAGCTTGGGGATCAGCGCGTTGACCTTGACGTACAGCTCGCTGCGGTCGTCGGTCGGGCCGGAAATGATCAGCGGCGTGCGCGCCTCGTCGATGAGGATCGAGTCCACTTCGTCGACGACGGCATAGACGAGCTCGCGCTGCACGCGCTGCTCCTTCGCGAACACCATGTTGTCGCGCAGATAATCGAAGCCGAATTCGTTGTTGGTGCCGTAGGTGATGTCGGCGGCATACGCCGCCTGGCGCGCCTGCTGATCCAGGCCGGACAGCACGCAGCCCACGCTGAGCCCGAGGAAGCGGTAGATCTTGCCGATCCATTCGGCGTCGCGCTTGGCGAGGTAGTCGTTGACCGTCACCACGTGCACGCCGCGGCCGGGCAGCGCATTCAGGTATACCGGCAAGGTCGCCACCAGCGTCTTGCCTTCGCCGGTGCGCATCTCGGCGATGCGTCCTTCGTGCAGCACCATGCCGCCGATCAGCTGCACGTCGAAGTGACGCATGTTGAGCACGCGCTTGCCGGCTTCGCGCACGACGGCGAAGGCCTCGGGCAGCAGCGAGTCCAGCGTCGCCCCGTCGGCGAGCCGCCGCCTGAATTCATCGGTCTTCGCGCGCAGTGCGTCGTCGTCGAGTTCGGCGAGCGAGGTTTCCAGGGCGTTGATCGCCTCCACCGTCTTGCGCATGCGCTTCAGCAGGCGATCGTTGCGGCTGCCGAACACCGAGCGCAGCGTTTTGCGGATGAAGGATGGGGAGTTCTCGCTCATGTAATCCTCGAGGCAAGCCTGAAGTGCCGTCCCGCGACGGAGCTTCGCAGTCCGCGTGCCGGCAAGCCGCGACGCAGCCGTGCTGCGCGTCGCCACGACGTGGCCGAGACGCTTCCTCGCTGCCCGCTGGCGGCGCGAATCATCGAAGATCG
>JBFWSI010000503.1:0-3750 GCA_050248455.1 Gammaproteobacteria bacterium
GCACCGCGCGGTCTGCTGTCGGCGCTGGAGAAGGACTGGTTCGGGCCCTGGCAGCGCGGCGGCGGTGAGGCCTGGCCCGAGTGGCTCGCGGTGCTCGCGCGCTTTCGCGAAGCCATCGCGGCACTGCTCGGCGGTGAAGCGGCCTGCGTCTGCCCGCAGGTGAACGTGTCTTCCGGTCTCGTGAAACTGCTGCACGGCCTCGCGCCCGACACGCGCCGCCGCAGGATCGTGCTGTGCGAGGAAGACTTCCCGTCGCTCGGCTTCGTCGCGGCCGCGGCGCAGCGTGCGGGCCTCGAGCCCGATTTCATCCCGCGCGGGCCCGAGCCGCAGCGGATCGACGGCTGGGCGCGCCGGCTCGATGCGTCCTGCCGGGTCGCGATCATCACGCACGCCTTCTCGAACCGCAGCGCGCGCCTGCCGGTGCGCGAGATCACGGCGCTGTGCCGCGAACGCGGCGTGGTTTCGGTCGTCGACGTGGCGCAGACCGCCGGCGCGATCCCGATCGACGTGACGCAGTGGTCGGCCGACTTCGTGCTCGGTTCCTGCATCAAGTTCCTGTGCGGCGGGCCGGGTGCCGGCTTCCTGTGGGCGTCGCGGGAGGCGATCGCCGCATCGCGGCCGCTCGACGTGGGCTGGTTCTCGCATGCCGATCCCGGGGAGTTCGACATCCGCCGGTTCCGCTTTGCCGACGACGCGCTGCGTTTCCTCGGCGGCACGCCGTCGATCGTGCCGTTCGCGGCGGCGGCATTTTCGGTCGCGACGCTGCTGCGGATCGGCATCGGGCGCATCCACGAGCACAACCAGGCGCTGATCGGCTATTTGCTGGACAGCCTTCCGGCCGCGGCTATCGCCTCCGAGCCCGACGCCGGGCGTCGGGGCAATACGGTGCTGCTGCGCGTGGCCGACGCCGACCGGGCTCTGGCGCGACTGCGCCAAGCGGGGGTCTTCGCCGACCAGCGCGAGGGCTGCCTGCGCGCCTCGCCGCACATCTACAACGACCGGGCCGACATCGACGCGCTGCTCGCGGCCGTCCGCCTCGCGCACGCCTGATGCGGCGTGGTTGCGGCTCGGACGAAGGCCCGACTAGGATCGGCCGCATGTACGACACCGCAGAACAGACCCCGGCCGATCACCTGCTGCATCCCGATCTCGACGAGCGGGGACGCCAGGCGTTCGCGAAACACTTGCGACAGTTCGTGTTCACGGCGGCGCGCGGCGCGGCGCAGAACGCCTTTGCACAACGTGTCGCCCCCGGGCTCGCGCAGGCCGATCCGGCGGCAGTCCGGGATCGCAAGCGCGTGCGTGCGGCGCTGGTCGAAGAGCCGGAGTATCAGTTCTTCTCCGACCTGCACCGCATCAGCCAGGAGCAGATCTGGAATTCGACGGCCGACAGCGTCGAGCGTGAAACGGCCGCGCTGCGCGAGGCTTTCCTCGCGATCCGCAAGCCGAAGGGTTCGCTGAAGCTCGATCCGGCGCTCGAGGTGCCCGAGTACCTGCGCCGCATGGATACGCACTGCATGCCGGGCAGCTATTACACCGACTGGGTCGAGAACGACCTGACGAACGGTGCGATGTACGAACGCGGCGGTTTTCTCTATACGCCGGGCGCCGGGCCGGCGACCGATGGCGCGGGGCGCACCAGCCTCGAGTTCCTGCGCGCGCACCTGCCGGGTTTCACGCCGCAGCGCATCCTCGACCTCGGTTGCGGCACCTGCAGCCCGCTGATGGCCTGGGCGCGCGCGTTTCCGGACGCCGAGATCCATGGCCTCGACGTCGGCGCGCCGCTGCTGCGCTACGCGCACCTGCGCGCGGAGACACAGGGGGTTGCGCTGCACCTGAAGCAGGCGGATGCCACGGCGACCGGCTACGACAACGGCTACTTCGATCTCGTGACCTCGCACATCATGTTCCACGAAACCGAGGCCGAGCCGATTCCGGCAATCCTCGCCGAGGCGTATCGCGTGCTGAAGCCGGGCGGGGCGCTGCTGATCGTCGACCTGCCGGATGCGGGGCGCATCCCCGATGTGTTCCAGCAGGTCGTGTTCGACGGCGATGCCTATTACAACAACGAACACTTCTGGATGAAGATGCACGACATCGACTGGGTCGCGCAGCTGCGCAAGGCCGGCTTCCCCGAAGGCAGCATCGAGATCGGTTTCGCGCCGATGCAGATGTACGTGCCGCCGACGGCGAAGAATGCCGAGGCCGGATGGAGCACGGGGCGCTTCGGCTTCTTCGCCGCGCTCGCCCGCAAGGGTGCGGAGCGCGCGCAGTGAGCGAGGTACGGATCCCGCGCGTCGCGCACGGCGAGCGCGCCGTGTTCAGCCCCGGCGGTGAGGAAGTCAACCAGCTGCTCGCCGCCGTTACGGCGCTGACCGCGGAGGTCGCCGTGCTGCGCCAGCGGATCAAGGCGCTCGAGGCGCTCTCGGCGAAGGCCGGGACGCTGCCCGACGGCGCGGTCGACCGCTACGAGCCCGGCGTGGCCGAGCGAGAGGAACAGGCGGCGTGGCACGAGAAGCTGCTGCGCCGTGTTTTTTACCGTTACATCGAGAGAGAATCATGATGCGAAGGATGCTCGGGGCGGCTTTGTTGGTGGGGGTCTGCACGACGGCGGTCGCGGTCGCGGCCGAGCCGGTGGCCAGGGTGCCGGCGGTGAAGATGCATCCGCAGGAGCTGCCGGTCTGGAAGGTGCCGAATCTCGGCATCGGCGGCGAGGCGTATTACGCGCCCGACAGCTACCACGTGATCGCGCAGATGCAGGATCCGGAGGCGACCAAGCCCGGCGATCCGCGGGCCAAGTATGGCTCGTTCACCTACACGTTCACCGACCAGGGGACCGAGATCCGCCGCATCAACGATCGCGGCCAGGATGCCTGTTCGTTCTTCTTCCCCGACATGAAGCACCTGGTGTGGACGTCGACGCGCGACAATCCGCACCTGCCGGTCGGCAGCTGGGATGACGACCCGAACTACCCGAAAGGTGCCGAGCTCTACGTGTCGGATCTCGAGGGCGGCAATGTCCACCGCCTGACGCACAACGAGTACTACGACGCCGAGGTGACCGTGTCGCCGAACGGTGAGTGGATCCTGTTCGGCCGCCAGATCGACGGCAAGATGGACCTGTGGCGCATGCGGCCGGACGGCAGCGAGCAGCAGCAGATCACCTTCACCGACGACTGGCAGGAAGGCGGCGCCGCCTATCTGCCCGACAACGAGACGATCCTCTACCGGGCGTGGAAGCGCAGCGAGTACGGCAAGTTGAAGCCGCTGCCGATGACGCTGTTCACGATCAGGCACGACGGCACGGGCCTCAGGCAGATCACCTTCACGAACGACATGAACTGGGCACCGTTCCCCGCGCCGGACGGCCGCCACTACGTGTTCGTGCGCAACGTCGACGGCGACAATCGCGAGGTCTTCCTCGGCGATTTCGAGGGTGGCGAGCCGCTGCGGCTCACCTACAACGACGGCTTCGACGGCTTCCCGTCGGTCTCGCCCGACGGCACGAAGATGCTGTTCACGCGCAAGCACGAGTCCGAGGTGGGCGTGTTCACCTACGTGATGGACATTTCCTCGCTCGGCGTCGGGCCGCGCAAGGCGGAGCAGTGACCGCGCCGGCGCGGGATTGACGCGACGGGCGAGTTATCGCAATGTCGTGCCGCACGGGTTCGTCAAGGAGGCGCGGATCATGGCGGCAAAGAAGAAGCTCGCGCGCAAGCGCAAGGCAGTCAAAAAGAAAGTCGTGAAGGC
>JBFWSI010000504.1:0-3731 GCA_050248455.1 Gammaproteobacteria bacterium
CCGCATGATCCGCGGCCTGCGTGCCGAGGGCGTCGAGCCGGTGCTGCTCAGCTGGCTCGTCAACCGTGAACTGCGGCTGTTGTCCAAGCTCGCCGAGGCGGGCCGCAGTCTCGACGCGCAGTTCGCCGCCGAGCGCGTGTGGCAGTCGCGACAGCCGCTGCTGAGACGGGCGCTCCAGCGCCTGCCGGCCGACGCGATCGTGAGGCTGCTGCGCGACAGCCTGCGCGTGGACAGGCTGGTCAAGGGCGCGGCGCCGGGCGATCCTTGGGACGAGCTGGAGTCGCTGTACGTTGCGCTCGCGGGCGGCCCCTGGCTCGGCGAACTGGCGTCGCGGTGCGCAGCGCGCTGAACGACGCCCGGCCCACGGCCGGCGGCGACTGAATCCGGAGACCATGACATGACTGCGATGAGCGAACCGGCGATGGACGCCTACATGGCCGAACTGGGCCGCGCCGCGCGCGCGGCCGCAGTGGGGCTCGCCCGCGCGACGACCCAGGCGAAGAACGAAGCGCTGCTCGCGATTGCCGCGCAGATCGACAGCCGCAGTGAAGAGATCCTCGCCGCCAATGCGCGCGATCTCGCCGCCGCCGCCGGCCTCGACGCCGCGATGCGCGATCGGCTCGCGCTGAACCCGGCGCGCATCGCGACGATGGCGGCCGGCGTGCGCGAGGTCGCGGCGCTGCCCGATCCGATCGGCGTGATCAGCGATCTCGCGTATCGGCCGTCCGGCATCCAGGTCGGCCGCATGCGCGTGCCGCTCGGCGTCGTCGGCATCATCTACGAAGCGCGGCCGAACGTGACGGCCGACGCCGCGGCGCTGTGCCTGAAGGCGGGCAACGCGACCATCCTGCGCGGCGGCAGCGAAGCGCTGCATTCGAACCAGGCGATCGCGACCTGCGTGCATGCGGGCCTCGCGAGCGCGGGCCTGCCGACGGCCGGCGTGCAGGTGATCGCGACGGCCGATCGCGCCGCAGTCGGCGCGATGCTGGCGCATCCGGAGTACGTCGACGTGATCGTGCCGCGTGGCGGCAAGGGCCTCATCGAACGCGTCAGCCGTGAAGCGCGCATGCCCGTGATCAAGCACCTGGACGGTGTCTGCCACGTCTATGTCGATGCCGACGCCGACCTCGACAAGGCGCTGGCCGTCGCCTACAACGCGAAATGCCAGCGCTACGGCACGTGCAACACGCTGGAGACGCTGCTGGTGCACGTCGACGCGGCCCCGCGGGTGCTGCCGCCGCTGTTCGCGCAGTATCGCGAGGCGGGTGTCGAGCTGCGCGGCTGCGCGGCGACGCGCGCGATCGACCCCGACGTGCTCGCGGCCTCCGACGAGGACTGGTACGCGGAATATCTCGCGCCGATCCTCGCCGTGAAGATCGTCGGCGATGTGGACGAAGCGATCGCGCACATTCGCCAGTACGGCTCGCAGCACACGGACGCGATCGTCACCGAGCATCTCGGTCATGCGCGCCGCTTCCTCGTCGAAGTCGATTCGAGCTCGGTGATGGTCAACGCGTCGACGCGCTTCGCCGACGGCTACGAGTACGGGCTCGGCGCCGAGATCGGGATCAGCACCGACAAATTCCACGCGCGCGGCCCGGTCGGCCTCGAAGGCCTGACCTCGCAGAAGTGGATCGTGATCGGCGACGGTCACGTCCGTCGTTGACCGACGCTGCGACAACGGCGCCGCTGGGTCTGCTCGGCGGCACCTTCGATCCCGTGCACCTGGGCCACTTGCGGCTCGCGATCGAGGTACGCGAAGCGCTGGCTCTCGCCGAAGTGCGGCTGCTGCCCGCCGCGCAGACGAATCTCCGCGACGCGGCGCGCGCGAGTGCCGCCCAGCGCGAGGCGATGCTGCGCGCGACGCTCGCCGACTGCGCCGGCGCGGGTCTCGCCCTCGATACGCGCGAGCTCGCGCGCGGCGGCGTCTCCTACACCATCGACACCCTGGCCGCGGTGCGCGCGGAGATCGGCGCCCGCCCGCTGTGCTTCATCCTCGGCGCCGACGCCTGGAACGCACTGCCGCGCTGGCAGCGCTGGCGAGCGCTGCTCGACTACGCGCACTTCGTCGTGGCCAGCCGGCCGGGCGCGACCCTCGTGCATCATGTCGAGACGGCGGCGGCCTGGACCGAAGATCGCTCGGCGCTGCTGTCGCGGCCGGCCGGCCACGTCATCGCCTGTCCGATTCCGCTGCTACCGATCTCCTCGACCGACATCCGCGTACGGGTCGCCGCGGGCCGCTGCATCGACGCGCTCGTCGCGCCCGGCGTCGCGGCGCTGATCGCGCGCGCAGGCCTGTACGGCGCCGGCTGACGTTGCCCGTGCGCTTCGGTTGTGCACCGTCGCGGCCGCGGCGACAATAGCCGCAGATGCCAGCCCTCACCCCCCGCAAGATCTGCACGCTCGTCGTCCAGGCCCTGGACGACGGCAAGGCCGAAGACATCAAGTCCGTCGACGTGCGCAAGCTGACTTCGATCGCCGACTACATGGTGATCGCGACCGGCCGTTCGTCGCGCCAGGTCAAAGGTCTCGCCGATCGCGTGCTGGAGACGGCGCGCGAGCAGCATCTGAAACCGCTGGGTGTCGAAGGCGAACGGAACGCGGAATGGATCCTCATCGACTTCGGCGACGTCATCGTGCACGTGATGCAGCCGGAGCCGCGTCAGTTCTACCAGCTCGAGAAGCTCTGGGAAGCGCCGAAGCGCGCCCGCGCCGCCGCCGCGCCCGCGCGCTGAGCGCGCCGGCGTGCGAGTCCACGTCTTCAGCGTCGCGCGCCGGCCGCCGGCCTGGGCGGAGACGGCCTGCGAGGATTATCGCAAGCGTTTCGGTCCGGGACTGGCGCTGCATCTACGCGAATTCGCGCCGAAGGTCGCCGCAACCGTCACTCAGCAGCGCGAGCGTGAAGCGGGGATGCTGTTGCGCGCGCTGCCCCCGGCGGCGCTGCTCGTCGCGCTCGACGAACGCGGCGACGCGTGGTCGACCGCCGAGCTGGCCGGTCATCTGCGCCGCTGGCGCGATGACGCGCAGGAAATCGCATTCGCGATCGGAGGCGCCGAAGGCCACGGCGTGGCGCTGCGCGCGGCCGCCCACGCCACCTGGTCGCTGTCGCGCCTGACGCTGCCCCACGCGCTGGCGCGCGTCGTCGTCGTCGAACAGCTCTACCGCGCGTGGTCGCTGCTGCACAATCATCCTTACCACCGGGCGTAGCGGGAAGAATCTATATAGCTGAGCGTAAATGCGCTCCACTGCGTGCTGTTTACCGTCATTCCCGCGCCAGCGGGAATCCACGCCGGACGAGAAGCTCTCCGTCGGGCGATCCTTCTTTTTCCGCGCTGGACGCGGGGGGAGTGCGTGGATGCCCGCTGGCGCGGGCATGACGTCGGAGGTTGCTACACGGGCATACGCTATCGAAACGCCAGTGGAGTGGATTTACGCTCAGCTATATAGATTCTCTTCAAACGTCAAAAGGCACCGAGCATGAGCGAAGGCAGCAATGCGGACCTACTTCTCGCCTCGCGTTCGCCGCGGCGCGCGGAGCTGCTGCGCACGCTCGGCGTCGCGTTCGCCGTGATCGACGTCGAGGTCGACGAAGCGCCGTGGCCGCGCGTGTCTTCCGCTGCCTACGTGCGACGCCTGGCGCGGATGAAGGCCGAGGCGGGGCGCACGGCGGCCGTGGAGCGCAGCCTGCCGGTGCTCGCCGCGGACACGACGGTCGTGCTCGACGGCGCGAT
>JBFWSI010000505.1:0-3727 GCA_050248455.1 Gammaproteobacteria bacterium
TCGATAGCACATGCCCGTGTAGCAACCTCCGACGTCATGCCCGCGCCAGCGGGCATCCATGCACTCCCCCGGCGTCCGGCGCGGGAAAAGAAGAATCGCCCGCCGGAGAGCTCCTCGTCAGGCGTGGACGCCCGCTGGCGCGGGAATGACGGTAAACAGCACGCAGTGGAGCGCATTTACGCTCAGCCATATAGATTCAAGCAACGCAAAACGAAGGCGCACCCCTCAACGAGCAGGCAGCAAGGTCGCGGTGGGCGGCGGGGTGCTCGTCGCGAGGTCGAGGCCCTGGGCGCGGGCGCGGCGGGCGAGCTCGGGCTCGCCGAGGCGATCGTAGGTGTCGGCGAGCAGGCGCTGCGTGGCGGCGCTCGGTTGGCGGGCGACGGCGGCTTCGAGATATTCGCGCGCCTTGCCCCACAGCTCGGCGCGATAGCTGAGGCGCCCCAGGGCGAGCAGCAGCGCGGGATCCTCGGGATGCGTCGCGCGCCAGACTTCGGCGCGGCCGAGCAGCGCGATGGGTGCGGTCTCGAGCTCGCCGTAGAGCTGGACGAGGCGCGCGTCCCAGTGCTTGGCGAGCGCCTTGCGCAACAGCGCCTCGACTTCGTCGTCGGCGCCGAGACGCAGCAGGGCGCGGGCATAGGCGAGCAGCAGCGTGCCCTGCTCGCGGGCCGGCTTCGCGAGTCCCTGCCACAGGCGCTGCACTTCCTCGCGCGTCAGCGTCGGCTGTGCGAGGCGTCGCGCGGCGAGCTCGCCCTCGAGCTCGGCGAGGCGCTGTTCGCCGTACACGCGATGCTTGCGCAGCGCCGGCAGCAGGCCGACGAGCTCGTCGTGCCGGCCCTGCATCGCGAGCAGGCGATGACGCAACAGCAGCAGCGGCCGGCGGTCGCCGTGCTGCTCGACGAGCGGCGCGAGCGCCGCCTCGGCGGCGCCGTACTCGCCCTGATCGATCAGCATCTCGGCGCGGCGCAGACCGACGGCCACGCGCGCGTCCGCCTCGTCTTCGGCGAGCGCGAGATAGGCGTCGCGGCGCGCGGGCGCGTTCAGCGCGTGCGCCGCCTGCGCGGCGGCGAGATAGTGCACGGCCGTGCCGCCGTGACGCGCGCCGCGTTCGAGCGTGCGCTCGGCGCGCGCATAGTCGCCGGCAGCGAGCGCGAGCAGGCCCTCGTTCAACGCGAGCTGCGCGCCACGCTGCGCGCGTGCCTCGCGCCAGCGCCGCCAGCGCCGGCGGAAAGTGAGCAGCTTGAAGGCCCAGTACAACGCGAGCAGCACCAGCAGCGTGCCGCCCAGGATCAGCACGACGAAGAGCGCGAGGCTCATGCGCAGGACCTTGCCTTCGAAACCGATCGCGACGACGCCGGGATGACTCGCGATCAGGTGGCCGAGCCCGACGGCGACGATCAGCGCCGCGAGCGCCCCGAGCAACAGTCTCAAAGCGCGGTCTCCGCGGCGGGCGCGTCCGGCATCGCCGGCGGTAGGGGCGGCGGCGACGCAGGCAGTGCGGCTTGCGGTGCGGCCGCGGCAGGAGCGGCGGCCAGCGCGTCGACGCTGCGCGCGAGGCCGGGCAGCGCCGGCGCGAGATCGACTTCGCGCATCGCGCGCAGCCGCATCAGCGCGTTCGCGACGGCGGGATCCGCGGCGTCGAAACGGCCGGCGAGCTCGTCGATCGCGGGCGTCAGCGCCGCGCGGAAAGCCGTCGCATCCCGCTGCAGCACGGCGACGCGGGCAGCGCTCAGATCCAGCGCGAGCTGCTGGCGCGCGAGCGCCGCATGCGCGGGGTTGAGCAGCGGATCGCGCGTCTCGTCCGCATCGCGCACTTCGACGAGCTCGCGCAGCGACGCCCAAATCGCCGCGAACAGGCTGCGCCAACCCTCGACGGGCGCCGGCGGCGCGACGGGCGCGAGCGGCGCGGGAGCGGCGAGGCGCAGGGCCGGCGCGTCGCGCGCGAGATCGGCCAGCTCGGCCGCGAGCGCGGCGACGTCGACGTCACGAAAGGCTTCGAGCGCGGCGAGATCGGCAAGCAGCGCACGCCGCTGCACCGGGTACTCGCCGCTCGCGAGCCGCGACACGGCGAGACGCAGCGCGGCCAGCGCGCCGCTGGTGTCGCGCGCGAGCAGCAGTCGCTGTTCGGCGAGCGCGACGAGCTCGCCGGCGGCGTTCAGCGCCAGCGCCTGCGCGTCGCCCGTCGACGGCACAGTCGCGAGCGTCGCGACGCGGGACTCGAGCGCGGCGATGCGGCGTTCGATTTCCACGGGGACGGCGGCGGGCGCAGGCATCACCGGGCTCGCGGTCGGCGTGTCAGGGGGCGCGAGATCGAGCGGCGCCTCGATATCGGCATCGGCGATCTCGCTCGCGAGATCGCGCTGCGGCTCGTCGGCGGGCGCAGCGGGTTCGACCTCGGCGGCAGGCCAGGACGGCGTGTCGGTCGGCGCGGCATCGGGAGTCGTCGGCACGGTATCGACGACACCGACGTCCGGCGCCTCGTACTGCGCGACGATCGGCGGACGCGTCGCCTGCTGCTGCAGTTTCCAGTACAGATAACCGCCCGCGATCACCGCGGCGAGCGCCGCGATCGCGATCAGGCGACCGCGCGTGCCGCGCCGTGCCGGCGCCGGCTTCGGGGGCGGCGGGGTTTCCTTCTTCGCGTCGGTGGCGGGCGGATTCGGCACGGACGGCGACGTGTCACTGCTCATCGACCACCCAGCGCTCGAGCGCATCGACGATGCTGTGATCTCCGGGGTTGTCGACGATCACCGGCGGCATCGTGAATCCGAGGCGCTCGACCTCCTGCGCCGTGCGCGAGCCGACGACGAGCAGCGGCACGTCGTAGAGCAGATCGAGCTTTTCCTGGTCGATCTTCTCGGCGAGATTGGTCACCGCCTCGAGACTGGTGATGATGCCGACGTCCGGCGTCGACACGCCGCAGGCCTTCAGCTGCTGCGACAGCGGCTCGGTCGGGATCGTGCGTTCGTAGACTTCGCAATATTCGACGCGCGCGCCGCGATGCGCGAGCGTCTGCGCCAGCAGCTCGCGGCCGCCCGCACCGCGCACGATCAGCACCTTCTCGCCGTCGATCTGATGCGAGGACAGCCCCGGCAGTTTGAGCAGCCCTTCGGAGGTGAACTCGCCGTGCGGCGTATGCACCTGCGCGACGCCGAATTCGTGCAGCCGTCCCGCGCTGCCGACGCCGACGGCATAAACCTGGCAGCGATCCAGCGTCTGCTTGTGCGCGCGTATCAGCTCGATGCCGAAGTCGACCGCGTTCTTGCTGACGAAGATGACGCTGTGGAACTCGGGCAGGCGCTTGATGATGGAGACTGCCTGCGGATCGTTCCGCTTCGGCCGGATCACGATCATCGGCGCGAACACGACCTGTCCGCCGCGCTTCTCGATCTCCGCGATCAAGGGGCCCGCCTGTTCCTCGGGTCGAGTGACCAGCACGGAATACCCTTCGAGAGACCGCGGCACGCTTTCAGCTCTATTGCCCATCCTGTCAACCACGACTGAATGTCACTGCGTCGGAATGGCGCGCGCGTCGGAGCCGACCGGCGAGATGGCCGTGTCCTGATGTGCTGCCCTTACCCGCGCGCCACGCACGTTGCACGCAAGGCCCGGCGTTTGCAAGTCGTCCGCGATGAAGGCAACGGGGCGCACGCAACGCCGCGTCCTCGGTGAGGGCAGCGCTCGCGGCCGCTATTCACCGCACTAGGGCGGCTGGATCCGATCGAGACTC
>JBFWSI010000506.1:0-3720 GCA_050248455.1 Gammaproteobacteria bacterium
GGCACCGCCGTCGCGATTTCCTTCCCGCGCAGCCCGACCGTGACGGCGATGAGCGCCTGGACCTTGCAGAAGCTCTCGCGCGGCCGCTTCACGCTCGGCCTCGGCCCGCAGGTCTCGGCGCACATCCGGCGCCGCTTCGGCGTCGCGCCGCAACCGGCCGCGCCGTGGATGCGCGATTACGTGCGCGCCGTGCGCGCGGTGTGGAGCTGCTGGCAGCGGCGCACCAAGCTCGACTACGCGGGCGAGTTCTACCGCCTCGATCTGATGGTGCCGCTGTTCGATCCCGGCCCGATCGAGCATCCCGACATTCCGATCCATCTCGCGGCGGTGAACCCGGCGATGTGCCGCGTCGCCGGCGAAGTCGCGGACGGCATCCGGCCGCACCCGGTGTGCACACCCTCGTATATCGAAGAGGTGATGCTGCCGGCGGTGCGCACGGGCGCACGACGCGCGGGACGCTCGCTCGCGCAGTTCCAGGTCGCGATGAAGCCGCTGGTCGCGGCGGCCCCGGATGCGCGGGAGCTCGAGATCAAGGTGCGCGACGCGCGCGCCCGCATCGCGTTCTACGCCTCGACGCCGACCTACGTCGCTGCCTTCGAGCATCTGGGCCTCGGCGATCTCGCGCGCGAGGCGCAGCAGCTCTCACGCGCCCAGCGCTGGGAGGAGCTGCCGCCGCTGATCGCGGACGACGTGCTCGAACGCTTCGTCGTGATCGGCACCTACGACGTCGTCGCGCAGCGTCTCGTCGAGCGCTACGGCCGCGTCGTCACCCACACCGAGTTCTCGATCCCCGTGCGCAACGACTGGGAGCGCGAAACCCTCGCGCGCATGGTGCGCGAGGTGCGAGCGACGGGGACGGAAGCGGCGGTGCGCACGATCTGCGGGGAGAGCCCGTAGCCCGGGTGCAGCGTAGCGGAACCCGGGATCTTCGACGGATCGAAACGTCCGATCCCGGGTTACGGAGGCTACGAGAATGAGGTGCGATCAGTCCCGCTTTGCCGGCCCCGCCTGCGCGCGCCACTTCGCCATGCCTTTCAGCCAGCGGTCGACGTCGCTCGCCTTGCGCAGCATGTACTCGCGCACGGCGGGGTGCGGCAGGATCAGGAACTCCTCGCGCGCCATCGTCGCGACCACGCAGTCGGCGAGCTCCTCGGCTTCGATCATGCCGTCGACGCTCGCGACCTCGGCGCCGTCGGGACGCGCGGTCATCGGCGTGCGCACGGCCTGCGGCGCGAGCACGGACACGCGCACGCCGCGCTCGCGGTACTTGATCGACACCCACTCGGCGAAGGCGACGGCGGCGTGCTTGGTGACGGAATAGGTCGCGGACTGGATGTGGCTCAGCAGGCCTGCGGCCGAGGCCGTGTGGATCAGATAGCCCTCGCCGCGCGCGGCCATGCGCGGCGCGACGGCGCGCACGGCGTAGACGTGCGCCATCACGTGCACGTCCCAATTGAGCTGCCACTCCTCGTTCGGGACGTCCTCGTCGCCGAGGCGCGCGATGCCGGCGTTCGAACAGAAGATGTCGATCGGCCCGAGCTCGCCCTCGACCCGCTCGACTAGCGCGCGTACCTGCTGCTCATCGGTGACCTCGCAGGGCACGGCGAGCCCCCCGACCTCCTCCGCGACCTGCCGCAGCAGTTCCGGCTGCAGGCCCGCCACGACGACGTGCTTCGCGCCTTCCGCACGGAAACGCCGCGCGAGCGCTGCGCCGATGCCCGTCGCGCCGCCGGTGATGACGGCTATGCGGTTTCCGATGTTCATGGTCTTCCCTTGCTTTGGTGAATTGAATCCAGCCACGGAGGACACGGAGAAAGAAAGGGCTTGTTCAAAGCCTCCGTAGCGTCGGCGCCGGTAGTCGTGATCGAGCCACGGCGGCGTAGGCTCAATCAATCTCTTCCTCCGTGTCCTCCGTGCCCTCCGTGGCTAGATTTCCAGCACATCCCCGGACGATGACGCAGGACGGTGGCGCGTGCGGAAGCCGCCCGGCGATACGCCGTACCAGCGCTTGAAGGCCTTGCCGAAGTTCGCGGGGTTGTGGAAGCCGAGCGCGGCGGCGACTTCCTTGATCTTCGCGCGATCGTTCGCGAGCAGTTCCGCGGCGCGGGCGCGCAGGAAGCCGTCCATGAGGTCCTGGTAGGTGGTGCCGAGGCGGCGCAGGCGGCGGATCAGCGTGCGCGGCGTCAGGTGCAGGTGGGCGGCGACCTCGTCCAAGGTCGGCAGCGCGCGGCGGCGATCGGCGACTTCGAAGGCGCTGCTCAGGTAGTCGCGCACGGCGCCCAGCGTCGTACGTTCGCCGGACGAGGCGAGCGTCGCTTCGCATTGCGACAGCGCGTGCGACCAGGTCGACGCGTGATGATCGAGATTGCGCAGCGCGCGCCACGCGGCCGGCACGATCAACGCATTGCGAGGGGCGTCGAACTGCACGGGCCCGCGGAAATAGCGCGGATAGCGCGCGGCGTGCGGCGTCGGCGGGTAATCGAGCTCGATGCGCGCGGCCGCGAGCTCGACGCCGTACACGGTGTGCAGATGCTGGAGCAGGATCACCAGCGGCGTCTCGATCAGGACCGGCAGCGCCGCGCCCAGATCCATCAGCGGCGTGAGCTCCGAGACGTGCTCCTCGCCGACCAGGCGGCCCTGCATGTGCAGATAGGGAACGCGGCCGGGAAAATAGCGCAGGAAAGCGTCCAGGCCGTCGCCCAGGGTCGGCGCGCTGACCAGCGCGATGCTGATCGGGCCGTGGAAATGATCGGCCAGCGTCCCGGCCCAGGCCAGGTACCAGTCGGGCTCGGTGGCGAGCGCGAGGGCGTTGCGGATGTACTGCAGCGCCTGACCGACCGTGATCCGCCGCGTCGAATCGTGGAGATCCTGCTCGCTGAGCCCGGTGCCGGCGAGCAGACGCGCGGGCTCGAACAGGCGCGTCAGGTGCCGGCCGTAGGTCGCGGACATCAGCAGGTTTTCTATCGCACGCGGGTCCATCACCTTCTTCATCGCCGGCCTGTCACGAAAATAACAGATATTGGCAGGAGCTTCCCTTCCTGCTGCGGCGCGCCGGCTCCTACCGTGTCCGTTCGCCCGTGTGCCGAACCCGGCGGCCTTCGCCGCGTGGACGGCTCGCGGCAGGACCACGGCGCGGACGGCGATCCGCGCGCCACACGAGAACTTAGGGAGGTGCCATGACCAGAGATCAGATCGTCGAGCGCAACGTCTTCAAGGTGCGTCTGTTCATCGACGCATGGGAGGCGCTCGACCCCGATGTCGCGATGGCCTGCCTGTCCGACGACATCGTCTACATCAACCAGCCGCTCGCGCCGGTCGTCGGTCAGCGCGACGTGCGCCAGATCGTCGCCGGCATCATGAAGCTCACGCGCAGGGTGCGCTGGGAGCTGCGCAGCTGCTTCGGCCGCGGCAACACCGTCGTCACCGAGCGCCTCGACTGCTGGGACTTCGACGGCCAGGGCTGGGGCCTGAAGCTGCCGTGCATCGGCATGTTCGACCTCGACGACGCCGGCAAGATCTGCGGCTGGCGCGACTACTTCGACAACCGCATGTGGTTCGACAACGGCGGGCCGACGCTGCATCTCGATTGAGCGTGAGGCGGCGCCGGGAAGACGCCGCGACGGCGGTGAAGTCATCGCCGCGGCATTGATGCAGTCGCGCGCGGCAGCGCGCGGCCCGAGGAGAACAGAGATGAGCGATTTGCAGTGGAAGATTGCGCGC
>JBFWSI010000507.1:0-3706 GCA_050248455.1 Gammaproteobacteria bacterium
ACGTTGAGGACCTGGTCCTCGCCGCCGCTGGGCGGTGGCGCGGGTGCCGCGGACGTCGCGGCTGCGCCCGAGGCAGCGGGCGTGGAGGCGTCCGGTTCAGCCGCGCCCGGCGGTTCGTCGCCGCCGCCGCAGGCGGACAGCAGCAGGAGACAGCCAGCGAGCAGGACACCGTGGCGAGTGTGGCGTGACATCGTGCGTTCTCCGTCGGTCCCGGCGCGCGACGCCCCCGCGTAGCGCTCTTATTCGTTATCGTGCGAACGACATTACGCGATTCGCCCGGCCGCCCGCAACGGGCAACACGGGCCGCGCGCGGCGGGGCTTCCTGCGGATGCAGCGTGTCCCGGATCGGGGCGCCGGTGCCCCGATCGCGGGCGGTTGGGGTGCCGGTTGGAAGAATCCCTTTCGGGAGCTTAAACACAGTGAAACCGGCATCGCACGCGTCGATGAGCGCCATGGGCTCGTAGCGCGGAAGGAGCGCCGCGCAGCGGCGGGGAATCCGGGAAACGACGTCGGGGACCGTCGAACATCGGCGATGAATGACATGCCGCGCCCGGATTCCGCGGCGCTTCTTCCGGGCTACGAAGAAGGAAGGCTCCTAGATTGGGCTTCCTTCGTCAGCCAACCTACGTTTTCGATTGCTCTCCGTGGCGCGCGCAGCGCCTCTACATCACGCCGAGCGCACGGGCGGTGAGATCCAGGCAGTGCCGTGCGCGCGTCACGAGCTCGTCGATTTCGGCCCGCGTCATCACCAGCGGGGGCGAGATGATCATCGTGTCCCACACGGCGCGCATCACGAGCCCGTTGGCGAAGCAGAAATCGCGGCACAGCGTGCCGACCTCGCCCGGCGGCGCGAAGCGTTCGCGCGTCGTCTTGTCCTTCACGAGCTCCAGCGCGCCGATGAAGCCGATGCCGCGCACCTCGCCGACCAGCGGGTGATCGGCCAGCTCGCGCCAGCGCCGCTGCAGATAGGGGCCGGTGTCGTCGCGCACGCGCTCGACGATGCCTTCGTCGCGCAGGATGCGGATGTTGCGCTCGGCGACGGCACAGCAGGTCGGATGGCCGGAATAGGTGTAGCCGTGGAAGAACTCGCCGCCGCCTTCGATCATCACCTCGGCGACCGCATCCGCGACCATCACGCCGCCGATCGGCAGGTAGCCGGAGGACATGCCTTTCGCCATCGCCATCAGATCCGGCGCGAAGCCGAAGGTCTCGCAGCCGAACCAGCGGCCGGTGCGCCCGAAGCCGCAGATCACTTCGTCGGCGACGAGCAGGATGCCGTACTTGCGGCAGATCCGCTCGATCTCGGGCCAGTAGGTGTCGGGCGGGATGATCACGCCGCCGGCGCCCTGGATCGGCTCGCCGATGAAGGCGGCGACCGTCTCCGGCCCGAGCTCGAGGATCTTCCGTTCCAGCCAGCCGGCCGCCTGCAGGCCGAATTCCGCCGGCGACGAAGCGCCGCCGAGCTGGTACCAGTACGGCGGATCGATGTGGACGATGCCGGGGATCGGCAGGTCGCCCTGCGCGTGCATCGCCGTCATGCCGCCGAGGCTCGCGCCCGCGACCGTGCTGCCGTGATAGGCCTGCCAGCGGCTGATGATCGTCTTGCGCCGCGGCTCGCCGCGCACGTCCCAGTAGCGGCGGACGAAGCGCAGGATGGTGTCGTTCGCCTCCGAGCCCGAGCCCGTGAACATCACGTGGTTCATGTGCGCGGGCGTCACGGCGGCGAGCAGCTCGGACAGCGCGAGCACCGGCGGATTCGCGGTCTTGAAGAAGTTGTTGTAGTAGGGCAGCTCGCGCATCTGCGCGGCGGCGACCTCGGCGAGCTCGTGGCGGCCGTAGCCGATGTTCACGCACCACAGGCCAGCCATGCCGTCGAGCAGCTTTTCGCCGTTCGAGTCCCACAGCCAGACGCCGTCGGCGCGCACGATCACGCGCGTGCCGGCTTCGCGCAGCGCCTTCGTATCGGTGAACGGATGCAGGAAATGCCGACGGTCGATGGCTTGCCAGCCGGCGGTGTCGTGGCGGGAGCTCAGGGTCGTCATCGGTGCACCGCTAGACGTTCAGCAGCAGGAACTCGCGCTCCCACGAGCTGATCACGTGGAAGAAGGTCTCGTATTCCTTGTGCTTGACCGCGGCATAGGAGCGCACGAAGCGCTCGCCGAGGATGTCGCACAACGGCTTGCATTCCTCGAGCAGGCGCAGCGAGTCTTCGAGATTGCGCGAGAGCTGGTAGCCGAGATTGTAGCCGCTGCCCGTCACCGGCGCCGCGGGGCGCAGGCCCTCGACCATGCCGAGGTAGCCGCAGGCGAGCGACAGCGCGATCGCGAGATAGGGATTGACGTCGGCGCCGGCGACGCGGTTCTCGATGCGCGTCGACTGCGGATCGGACACCGGGACGCGCAGCCCGACCGTGCGGTTGTCGTAGCCCCACTGCACGTTGATTGGCGCGAAGCCGCCGCGTGCGATGCGGCGATAGGAGTTCACGTTCGGCGCGAAGAAGGCCATCGCGTGCGGGATGTATTTCTGCAGGCCCGCGATGTGCGCCATGAACAGATCGCTGGGCTTGCCGTCCGCGCCCGCGAAGACGCTCATGCCCGTCGCCTTGTCGACGACGCTCTGGTGGATGTGCATCGCGCTGCCGGGCTCGTCCTTCAGCGGCTTCGCCATGAAGGTCGCGTAGATGTTGTGGCGGTAGGCCGCCTCGCGACAGGTGCGCTTGAACAGGAAGGCCTGATCGGCGAGCTCGAGCGGATCGCCGTGCAGGAAGTTGATCTCCATCTGCGCCGCGCCGGACTCGTGGATCAGCGTGTCGATGTCGAGCTCCTGCGCCTCGCAGTAGTCGTAGATGTCCTCGAACAGCGGATCGAATTCGTTGACGGCGTCGATGCCGTAGGCCTGGCGCGCGGTCTCCGGCCGGCCGGAGCGGCCGATCGGCGGCTTCAGCGGGAAGTCCGGATCGATGTTCTTCTCGACCAGGAAGAACTCGAGCTCCGGCGCGACGACGGGCTTCCAGCCGCGGCGCTCGTAGAGATCGAGCACGCGCTTCAGCACGGTGCGCGGCGCGAGATCGACCTCGCGCCCGTCGTTGTAATAGCAGTCGTGGATCACCTGCGCGGTCGGCTCGGCGGCCCAGGGCACGAGCCGGATCGTCGCGACGTCCGGCCGGAGCTGCATGTCGGGCTCGGTCGGATCGGTGGTGTCCTCGTCCGGGTAGTCGCCCGTCACGGTCTGCACGAACACGCCTTCGGGCAGCCGCAGCCGCTCCTCGAGCCAGAACTTGCTCGCCGGCATGATCTTGCCGCGCGCGACCCCGGAGAAATCCGGGATGATGCATTCGACTTCGGTGCAGTTGCGCTCGCGCAGCCAGCGTTCGAGGGAACCGCGACGGCGGGTGGCGTCGTCGGCGGTCACGAGTTCGTTCATGCAGGGCCTCGATGGGGCGCTCGACGCCGGGCAGGGCGGCGCGCGATGCCCCCTGATTGGGACGCAGCCATCATAGCCAGTGCCCCTGCGTATGGTCGAGCGGGCTCGTTGCCGTGCGTGACGGATCGGGGGATTTGCCACCGAGAACACCGAGAACACAGAGGGGGATGAGGGGGGCCGTGCCGCGTGGGATGACTGAGCAGGGTGCGGCGCAGCTTGAAGACGGGCTGCGCCCGGCCACGGAGAACACAAAGAACACGAAGGGGGGACAGTAACTGGGCTT
>JBFWSI010000508.1:0-3705 GCA_050248455.1 Gammaproteobacteria bacterium
TGGCGAGATAAATCGTCGACGTTCCTATGCGCGGCCAATGCCGCCCTCGAAATCCATAGCCACGATCCACAAGGCGAAGGGCCTCGAATGCGAGAATGCACTGCTTATTCCGTGCGACAAGGCCCATTTCCCAGATACGGATGCTGCAAGGTGCAGACTGTATGTGGCTCTCAGCCGCGCCCGCCGATCGCTAACCCTCGTTGTATCCGCCGCATCGCCCAGCCCGTTGCTCAAGATCTGATAAAACATCAATCTCTGGTGTCTGTGGCCACAGGTTGTTTCCATATCAACGTGCGCGGCAAGTTTGCTCTTTGTGGCCACTTGGGTTTGCGCTGGAAATATAGAAACATGCGACTTCCGCGTGAGCGTGACGCGGGCGCGGGCGCGGTCGAGATCAACCATCATGACGCCGGGAAACGACCCGTGCGTCCTTCTCGTCCGCGCCGCGCAGGCGGCAAAGGTGGCATCTACATGAGCGGGAAGTCGTAGGTTTCGGCGACCGACATTCACGTCTTTTTTCGGAATGTCGTCCTGGAGATCAAGCGCCTTCAAGAGCCAGGAGGCGTAAGGGCGTCCATAGAAACCTTCTCCGACTGGATTACCGATATAGTTCCGGCGGGCAGATCGTCCTCAATGCGAAGATCGACGAGGAGATCCGCGCAGTTGCCGATTGGCTTTGGGAACAACGACCGGCCACGAAATCACGGCACACGTTGAAGGAATGGCGGAACTTCGTCAGAAGCAGCTTCGGCGGCCCACTCGTCGCGCTCGACCTCTCCGCAAAGGACGAGGAGAACGGCAGGAAGCTGAAGAAAGTCGTCGAGGCCGCCGTAGACGCCGCGCCGAAGACGGCGCCCATCCTGTTCATGACGATAGGGTGCGCGTTGTTCGCGGAGCCCTTGCCTGCGCCGCTCGCAATCGGCTCCGTGCCGTTCGAGACGAAAGTCGCACCGCCTAGCTTGCGAGGCCGAGCGGAGCGACCAGATAGCGACAAAGGTTCGCAAACGTTTGGAGCGCGCCTTCGCCGGTCGTAGGCTCGCCAAGCCGAAAGACCATTGGCAGAAGCTCTACGAGGACACCGTTCTCGACGCGTTGAAGTCAAGGGGACAGGGCTAGCGTGGCCCGGAGGCGCCTACTGTCATTGCTGCGAGGACGCCTTGGATGCAGAATGAGTGCATATTTCCTGCATCGGACAGCGCCACCATGAATACCGTGCAGCAAGAACCTTTCGCCGAGCGGTTTCGCGAACCCAATACTCCCTACCTGTCGCCGGCCAAGGTGGGCGCCTTCTTCGGCCTGCGGGTGCAGGAATTGGCCGAGCGCGCCCGCGTGCATCGCAATACCCCGACCGCGCGCCCCCACGCAGCGCAGTTGCAGAAGTACCTGCAGGAGATGCTGCGGGTGCTGGCCGTGGCAACCGAGCTCACGGACGATTCCGAGCGCGCCGCCTTCCTGCTGCGCAACGAACCGCTGCGCGCCTTCGGCTACAAGACGGCGGATACCCTCGTTCAGGAAGGTCGCGCCGATGCGGTCATCGCTTATCTGGAGTCCCTCGCCGGCGGTTTTGTCGGGTGATTTCGACGGTCCTCGGTGAAGACAGGGCGGCAGCCTTCTACCGCGTCATCGCGCCCGCTCATGCCCGTACTCCGCTGTCCGGCATGGGGGCGGCGCGACAGGGAGGCCGCTTCAACCGCCCTGGCCAGGAGGCGCTGTACCTGTCGCTGGATGAGGCGACAGCGCTCGCTGAGTACCGGCAGGACAATCCTTGGTTGCGTCCCGGCACGATCTGCACGTTCTTTGTCAGCGGACTGAACATGGCCGATATCGGCGCGGGCTACGATGCCGAACACTGGCCGCCGTTGTGGGCTGACTTCGCGGTGGACTGGCGCCAGGAATGGTTCGGCAGGCAGATCGAGCCACCGACCTGGTACATGGCCGACGACGTGGTGGCCGCCGGACTGGATGGCATCCTGTTTCCTTCGCAGGCGCATCCGGGCGGAGTCAACCTGGTGATCTACCGTAGCTCCGGCAGGCCATCGTCGCAGCTGCGTGTCTATGATCCGGAAGGCGCGCTGTGGTAGCCGGAGCGCCATTAGGAATGACCACCGTCTGCGGCCTCTACGCCGGCGGCGCGAGCGTGCTCGAAGCGAGTGGGCAGCGCAGCGGCATCGTGAAGCGGATGCAGCAGCGCGTGCGCGTCGCGCACACGGGCCTCGTCGGCGACGTGCAGGTCGATCGCCGCTATCACGGCGGGCCCGAGCAGGCCGTGCACCAGTTCGCACTGCGCTCCTACGCCGAGCTCGTCGCCGCCCATCCCGCGCTCGCGACGCGCGCCGTCGCCGGCAGCCTCGGCGAGAACCTCAGCTGCGATGCGCTCGACGAGGACGGCGTGTGCGTCGGCGACGTCTACGCCGTCGGTGAAGTGCAGCTGCAGGTGAGCCAGCCGCGGCGGCCGTGCACGAAGATCGACCTGCGCTACGGCGTCGACGGCATCGCGCGCTGGCTCGTCGCGCGGCGTACGCCGGGCTGGTATTACCGCGTGCTGCAGCCCGGCACGATCGCGCTCGGCGACACCGTCACCCTGATCGCGCGGCCGAATCCCGAGGTCCCGCTCGCGCGCCTGCTCGCCGCGAGCGGCGACGCCCGCCCATCGATCGCCGAGCTCGAACGCCTGATCGCCTGCGAAGGGCTGGGCGCCGACTGGCGACGCCGGCTGCAGGAGCGGCTCAGCTTCCAGCGCCAGCGTTCGTCGTAGCCGGATGCGCGCAGCCGTGTGCCTCTCGAGCGCCGATTAATCTATATAGCTGAGCGCAAATACGCGCCACTGCGTGCTGTTTACCGTCATTCCCACGCCAGCGGGAATCCACGCCTGACGAGGCGGTCTCCGTCGGGCGATCCTTCTTTTTCCGCGCTGGACGCCGGAGGAGTGCGTGGATGCCCGCTTGCGCGGGCATGACGTGGGAGCTTCCTGCACGGGCATACGCTATCGAAACGCCAGTGGAGTGGATTTACGCTCAGCTAGATAGCCACCGAGAGCACGGAGGACACGGAGAAAAAGATGGATTAGGTCTGCGCCGCCCGTGACTCGATGCCGATGGCTGGCGCCGACGCTGCGAAAGCTCCGAGCCATCCCTTTCTTCCTCGTGCCCCCGTGTTCTCCGTGGCTGGATTCGATACATTTCAGCGAACGCAGGTGCTCAAGTCACGCGCTCAGCTTCAACAGCGACTCGCGCCAGGCCATCAGCTGCGTCAAGGTCACGCGGCCGCTGCGGCCCGTGCGCGGCGTCCAGCCGGCGATGGAATGGAGACCGGGGCCGACGGCGAGCACATCGCCGATTCGCGCGGCGGCGAAGTAGCGGCTGCGCGTGACGACGACGGGCACGCCGGCAGCGCGCGCGGCGGCGACGCCGGCCGGCGAGTCCTCGATCGCGATCGCCTCGTGCGCGGCGAGGCCGAGGCGGCGCAGGCACAGCGCATAGACCTGCGGATCGGGCTTCTTCGCCGGCGCGTCCTCGGCGCAGACGATCGCGGCGAAGCGCGCGCGGCCGTCGCGGCCGAGGCAGGTGTCGAGCAGCGCCTCGACGTTCTTGCGGCTCGTCGTCGTCGCGATCGCCATCTGCACGCCGAGACCTCGGCAATCGTCCATCAGCTCGCGCACGCCGGGCCTGAGCTCGACGGCGCCCGCGGCGACCAGCCGCGCGTAGT
>JBFWSI010000509.1:0-3705 GCA_050248455.1 Gammaproteobacteria bacterium
GGCAAGGCGATGACGTCGCCGTACTTCGTCTTCCTGGCGTATTCAGCATCGCACCAGAGCGGATTGTCGTCCCCGATGCCGTGCGCGTAGTGACGGATATTGTCGCGGGTCGCCTCGTGGCACCAAGGCTCCACCGTGTTCGTGATCTTCACGCCGATGCGGCGCCTCAAATCCTCCAGTGCGCTGTCCGTGATCTTCGGAAAGCTGCGCTCGATTCTCCTCACTTCACCAGCCTCCTTCAGCCGATCGTTGTTTCCTCGACGCCGCCTCCTGCTCGCGCAGCGCCTTCCGGTTCACTTTGCCCGCCGGATTCCTCGGCAGCTCGTCGACGAAAGCGACGATCCTCGGATATTCGTGCTGGCTGAGCCGGGTGCGGACGAGATTCTTGATCTCGTCCTCGAAAGCGGCGTCGCCGGGACGTTGGCTCACGACGAAGGCCTTCACGATCTGGCCGCGAACGTCGTCGGGCACGCCGATCACGGCGACGGACGAGACGTCCCTGTGTTTCATGATCGCGTCTTCGACTTCGACCGCGCCGATGGTCCAGCCGGCCGAGACGATCACGTCGTCCGCACGACCGCCGTGCCAGAAGTAGCCGTCCTCGTCGACGCGCGCCAAGTCCTTCGTCGACATCCATGCCCCCCGGCGCCACAGCTTGAGCTCTCCGGTGACGCCGACCGGGGCCGGCATCCCGAACGCGTCCTGGACCTCTATCTTCAGACCGGGGATCGGCCGTCCCAGCGAGCCGGGCTTGACCGCGAAGTCCTGCGCGCCGGGATAGTTCACCAGGATCACGCCTATCTCGGTCGTCCCGTACATGCTGCATACCGGCCGGCCGAAAGTCTGCTCCGCCCATTCCGCGGTCTCGCCGTCGATCGGCTCGCCGGTGAACGACAGCTTCTCGATGCAGAACCGATGACGCTCCGCTGCGCCGCTGTTCCGCATCATCCTGTAATGCGTTGCCGCCGCGGACAGATTGGTGATGCGATGCTCGGCCAGGGCCTGCAGCAGCCGCTCGGGATCGAACTTGCCGCCATACGCGCCGACGCATATGCCGAGCGCCAGCGGCGCGAAGGTCCCGTGCCAGAGGCCATGCCCCCACGCGGGGGACGACGGGCAGAAGAAGCGGTCTCCGGGGCGCAGACCCGTGCCGTAGAGCCCCGCCAGCATGAGCGTGACCAGCGCACGGTGCGTGTGACGGACCGCTTCCGGAAGCTCGCGCGTCGTGCCGGAGGTGTATTGAAACACCGCCATGTCGCCGGCCGCCGTCCCGATCTCGAAATCGGCGCTGAACGCCCCGAGCCTGCGCAGGAAGTCGTCATCGAACACGATGACCGTCAGCCCTTCGAGGGTTCCAATCTGCGCGGCTTTCTCGGCATTGGTCACCATCACCCTGGGGCTGCAGTCCGCAATGCGCAGCCTCACGCCCTCCGGCCCGAACAGCGTGAACATCGGGACGGCGACGGCACCGGCCTTGAGCGTGCCGAACAGCGATACGTAGAACGCCGACGAGGGCTCGAGCATGAGGGCGACACGGTCTCCGGCCTGGACGCCGGCCGCGACGAGCCAGTGGGCGAACCTCGAAGAATCGGCCGCCAGATCGGCACAGGAAATGCGTTCGTCGGACCCGTCCGCATGCGCGACCATCACTGCGTCGCGCCCGGTGCGGGCGAAACGGTCTACGCATTCGTGCGCAATATTGAATCTCGCGGCATTGCCGTCGAACAGCTCCCACAGTTTCTCGGGACTGCAGTGACGCTGCGCGTCAGCGTAGGACGTCAGCGCCGTGAGCTCGACCATGCGAATGCACCTCGGCCTATCATCCGTTGCGGATGCCGTGCAATATCTTGCGTGGCTCCGCTTTTGTCAAAAAGAGTTTTATTTTGTATTAGGACAAAAATAGCCCGATCCGGATTCGCTGCGCTCATCCGGGCTGCAAGAGCGCGGCGAGAGCCTCTTCGTAGCCCGGATGAGCGCAGCGAATCCGGGATCGCACGCAACGACGCAGCAGCGTCCCGCCGGCGCATTCGGACTCGGCGATTCAGCGCGCCCGAAATGCGTAGAACCCATCGCCCGGAATCAGGCGCATGGTGTCCACCCTTGCATAGCCGGCCGCCGCGAGCTGCGCCCGCATTTCGCCGACGCTCGGCAGCCGCCCCGCGGAGGCCGTCGCCGCGCCCCACAGATTGAGCACCTCCATGCCGAGATTGCCGCCCTGGCAGCAGGTGGTCAGCAGCAGGAAGCCGCCGGGCGCGAGGAATTCTTTCAGCTGCGCCAGCAAGGACACGCGCGCCGCGACGGGAAAGTAGTAGATGTTGTTGTACAGCGTCACGATGTCGAAGGTCGGTGTCGGCGCCTGGTCGCGGATGTCGCCCGTCTCTATCGAGATCCGATCGCTCGAGCCCCACCGTTCGACGTTGGCGCGCGCGATCGCCGCGACCTCGGGCTGCAGCTCCACGCCCACGGCCTGCAGCGCAGGGTTCTTCGTCGCCGCGTAGTGCAGGTAGAACGCCGATCCGCAGCCCACTTCGAGCAGGCGCACCGGCCCGGCGGCAGGAAAGGTCTTGTCGATGGCCTCGACCTGGAATGCTTCGAGGGCGCGCGAGGAGCGTGCCGTCAGCGCGCCATCCTGATCTTCGAGCCGCCACGCCGCCCCCTCGCGCAGCCGCGCCGGCGTCTCGACGATGAGCTTGTGGTGCAGCGTGACGACTTCCTGCACGAGCGCCAGCGTCGCGTCGTTCTCGGGCCGGGACATCGCCAGCGCCAGCCCGCGCAGCGAATAGCGCTCGCCTTGTCGGCGCAGGAGCCCGAGGCGAACGCCCAGCTGCAGCCAGGCTTCCAGCGCTTCGCGAGCCTCGACGTCGCGGCAATCGCCGGCGGCCAGTTCGTCGAAGCTCGACGGCTCGTTCGCGAGCTTGTCCAGCACGCCGCCGCTCTTCGCGCCCGCCAGATAGCACAGCTCGTAGAACGGCTTGTAGCGCGCGTTGGCGCGTAGCGCGGGCAGGAGCTGGCGCTTTTTCAGCAACTGGAACAGCGGCGCAAGTGACATCGATCGCCTCGTCGTTTCGGCAGCGGGTGGGGCGAGTATGCCGCGCGCCGGCGACGAAGCGCGAATCAGCGCCGGTGGAATGCTCGGTGCGAGCGCGCGCGGCCGACATCGCGGCTTCCGCCGCACCCCGCTTCGTGCAGCGATCGGCTCAGGAGTCGCGCGTCCCCTCGCCGGCGTCCAGGCGCGCGATGACGCGTGCCACCAGCCGATCGCAGTGCTCGCCGCCGAAGTCGAAGACTTCGCGCTCCGCGACGTCGAACGTCCGCGCCAGCATCTCGCGCAACATCGCCTTCGCGCGGAAATGCCGGCTGTGCACGGTGGCGGCGGGAATGTCGAGCAGCGCGGCGACGGCCTCGACGTCGAGCTCCTCGACCGAGCGCAGCAGAAACACGAGCCGGAATTGCTCGGGCAGCTCGTCGAGCTTGCGTTCGAGCAGCGCGCGGGCTTCCAGCCTCGCGAGGGTCTGCTCCGGGAATTCCGCATTGCTGTCGGCCACGGCGTCGATCTCTCCCTGCGGGATGGCACTCACCATCGGGATCACGTTCTGGCGGCGGGCGCTGCGCCGCAGGCGACTCGCGCACTCGTTGAGCAGCAGGCGCGCGATCCAGGTCGACAGCGCCGCGTCGCCGCGGAGATCGGAGAGCACACGTCTGAAC
>JBFWSI010000510.1:0-3687 GCA_050248455.1 Gammaproteobacteria bacterium
TTGCGTCCGCGCCGGTCGGCGTAGATGCCGAGCACGATGCCGCCGATCGGGCGCATGAAGAAGCCGACGCCGAAAGTCGCGGTCGCCTTCAGGATGCGGTTGAGCTCGGTATCGCCCGGGAAGAACAGATTGCCGATGATGACGGTGAGCGCCCCGAAGACGACGAAGTCGTACCACTCGAGCGCATTCCCAATGACCGCCGCCGCCACTTGCCGGGCGTGCGGGGCCGCATTCCTTGTTTTCATCGCGCGAGTATAACGAGCCGGTCGGCGGTTACGGCAGCCCGCGCCGCCGTGGCGTGGAAAGGACGCAGCGCAATGCGGGCTGGCGATCGACGCGAATCGCTCAGAGATGCCGCGCGGCCTCGTTGCGGCCCGCGAGCTCACGAGCTTCACGCGCGAGCAGCTTCGCGATGCGCTCCGGCGCAAAGCCGAGCGCGTGCAGGCCTACCGCGGAGTTCGCGACTTCGCGATAGCTCGCGAGCCTGTCGCCGCACAGCTCGCAGATCGACACGCCCTCGAACACCGCCCGCTTGCCGCTCGCGATCGGCAGCTTCGATTCGTAGCTGAACACGTAGCGCGCGTAGCCGGTGCGGCCGTCGTCGATGACGTCGTGCAGATCCCAGCGAAAGTCGCGCGCGTCGCGATGGAAATAGTCCTCGACCATCGTCGCGATGGCGGCGCCCTGGAACGCCCCGTAGAAGCAGTCGTGATAGATGCCGTCCGGCGTGAAGCACGCGGCGACCGCGGCGCCGTCGCCGCGGCAGGCGGCCTGCGTCATCCTGGTGATGAGGGTCGCGAAGCTCATGCAAGGCCCTCCGTCATGCGTTTGAGCAGCGCATTCACCGCGCTCGCCGCCTCGAGGTGCGGGAGATGGCCCGCGCCGTCGATGAGGTGCACGGCGACGCTCGCGGGCAGCCCCTCGGCCTGCGCCGGCGGCACGATCCGATCGGCACTGCCCCACAGCAGCTGCACGGGGCAGCCAACGGCGTTCAGCACCGGCCGCAGGTCGACGCGCTGCGCATTGCCGTCGACGAAGCCATTCGCGATCGCGCGCAGCGCGTCGCCGACGCCGTCGAGCCGCTTGTACTTCAGCACGTCGTCGATCATCTGGCGATTGACCAACCCGGCATCGGCGACCAGCCGTTGCAGCACCGGCTTCAACTCGCGCCGCGATTCCGCCGCGATGAACTCGCGCAGATAGTCGCCGTCGATCGTCGGCCCGAGGCCGGCCGGCGCGATCAGCGACAGCGCGCGCACGCGCGCCGGGGCCGCCGCGGCGGCGACGAGCGCGATCGCCCCGCCCAGCGAATGCCCGACCAGATGCGCGGCGTCGACGTCGACGGCATCGAGGAAGCCGAGCACCGTGCGGGCCAGCGCGTCGATGCTGCCGTCCGCGATCGTCTTCGACGACTGCCCGTGGCCGGGCAGATCGAGCGCGTGGACGCGCGCGCCGGCGGCCAGCGCGTCGAGATTGAACAGCCAGTTGTCGCAGTCGCCGCCGAAACCGTGGATCAAAACTACCGCGGGCCCCGTCTCGCCGCGGCGCGCATAGCGCAGGCGTTGGCCGCCGACGTCGACGTAGCGATAGTCGGGGCCTTCCTCGCCCTCCTCCGCCGCCGGCGGCACGTAGTTGGCCTGGAACTCCGCGACGTAGGCGTCGACTTCGGCATCCTGGACCTCGGCCGGCGCGAGCACGCCGAGCAGCGCGCCGATCGGCAGCACGTCGTCGACCTGCGCGATCTTCCGGCGCAGCGTGCCGGCGTCGAGGGCCTCGAAGGTGTTGGCGATCTTCTCGGTCTCGATGTCCATCACGGGATCGCCGGGCTTCAGTGCGCGTCCCTCGTCGACGAGCCAGCCGACGACCTTGCCCTCGGTCATCGACAGGCCCCACTTCGGCATCGTGATCGGGACGATCTTGTCCTTGTCCATCATGCGTACTCCGCCACCTTGCGCACGGCCGCCTCGATGCGGGCCGGGCTCGGAATGTACAGATCCTCGAGCACTCCGCTGAACGGCACCGGCGTATGCGGCGGCGTGACGACTTCGATCGGCGCCTCCAGCGAGGCGAAGCCCTTCTGCGCGACCAGCGCCGCGATGTCCGCCGCCATGCCACAGCGCGGCGAGGCCTCGTCGACGACGACGAGCCGCCCCGTGTTCTCGACGCTCTCGAGGATCGTGTCCTCGTCGAGCGGCGAGGTCGTGCGCGGGTCGATGATCTCGCACTGGATGCCGTCCTTGGCGAGGGCCGCGGCGGCCTTCTGCGCGAAGCCCACCATGCGCGCGAGCGCGACGATCGTGACGTCGCCGCCTTCGCGCACGACGTTCGCCTCGCCGAAGGGGATGGTGTAGGACTCCTCGGGCACCTCGCCTTCCGTCGCATAGAGCGCCTTGTGCTCGCAGAAGATCACGGGATCGTCGTCGCGGATCGCCTGGATCAGCAGCCCCTTCGCCTCGTAGGGCGAGGACGGGATCACGACCTTGAGCCCCGGAATGTGCGTGAACACGGGGTAGAGGCACTGCGAGTGCTGGGCCGCGGCGCGGAAACCGGCCCCTATCATCGTGCGGATCACGACGGGCGTCTTTGCCTTGCCGCCGAACATGTAGCGAAACTTCGCGGCCTGGTTGTAGATCTGGTCGAAGCACACGCCGAGGAAGTCGATGAACATCAGCTCGCATACCGGGCGCAGGCCGCAGGTCGCCGCGCCGATCGCGGCGCCGACGAAGGCGGACTCCGAAATCGGCGTGTCCATGATGCGATCGCCGTACTTGCCGTACAGCCCCTTGGTGACGCCGAGCACGCCGCCCCAGGCGTCCATCTCGCCGTTCGCGCCGCTGCCGCCGACGACGTCCTCGCCCATCACGATCACGTTCGGATCGCGCGCCATTTCCTGGTCTAGCGCTTCGTTGATGGCCTGCTGGAACAGAATCTTTCGTGCCATGACTGCGCTCCTCAGTAGCGGATGTAGACGTCGGTGACGAGATCGCCGGGCAGCGGATCGGGCGCGGCGACGGCCTGCGCCACCGCGTCGTCGATCAGCTTCTGCACCTCGACGTCGATCGCGTCGAGCTCGACCGCGGCGATGTCGGAAGCGACGCGCGCGCGAAAGCGCTGCAGGCAATCTTTCTCCGCCCGGATGCGCTTGACTTCGTCCGGCGCGCGATAGGCCTGGTTGTCGCCTTCGAAGTGACCGAAGAAGCGATCGAGCTTGACCTCGATCAGCGAGGGGCCGCCGCCGTGACGGGCGCGATCGACGGCCGCGCGCGTCGCGTCGTAGACGGCGAAGAAATCGTGGCCGTCGACGGTGATGCCCGGCATGCCGAAGCCCGCGGCGCGCGTCGAGATGTCTTCGCAGGCGACCGAGAACTTCGCGGCCGTCGCTTCCGCGTAACCGTTGTTCTCGGCGACGAAGATCGCCGGCAGCTTCCACACCGCGGCGAGGTTCATCGCTTCGAAGGTCGTGCCCTGGTTCGATGCGCCATCGCCGAAGAAGGCGACCGCGACGCCGCCCGTGCGCTTCAGCTTCGCCGCGAGCGCCGCGCCGCAGACCAGCGGCGGGCCGCCGCCGACGATGCCGTTCGCGCCGAGCATGCCGGTGTCGAGATCGGCGATGTGCATCGAGCCGCCCTTGCCGCGACAGGTGCCGGTGCGCTTGCCGTAGATCTCGGCCATCATGCCGTGCACGTC
>JBFWSI010000511.1:0-3684 GCA_050248455.1 Gammaproteobacteria bacterium
CGCGGCGAGACCGTGGTGCTGTGGGCGATGACGCCGCCCAGCTATTGAGCGCGTCTGCTTCACTGCACTGCAGCGTAAAAATATGTGCAGTGCCGCATATGTGGGTGATTTCGGTATTTGAAAAAGGCGAACGGAATTTATTGATATTTGAAAAATCCTTGGCTATGGTTCGCTCGCGGGCCGGGTCGCCGGCCGCTCCCCGTACCTTCCCCACAGGCCACGTTCGAGAGGGGCAGCTCGCGTCATGTCGAATCAGTTCCCGACTACCGCCCGGGTGGTCATCATCGGTGGCGGCGTCATCGGCAGCTCCATCGCCTATCACCTGACGCAGCTCGGCTGGAAGGACGTCGTGCTGCTCGAACGCAAGCAGCTGACCTGCGGCACGACCTGGCACGCGGCCGGCCTGCTGACGACGCTGCGCGACACCGAAGCGCAGACCAAGCTCGCGAAGTACACGCAGGATCTCTATCGCCGCCTCGAGACCGAGACCGGCCAGGCCACCGGCATCATCAACTGCGGCTCGATCCAGCTCGCGATGACCGAGGACAAGGCGCACGAGATGCGCCGCGGCTGCGCGATGGCGCGCTGCTTCGGCGTCGAGAACCAGGAAATCTCCCCCGCCGAGGTCGCGCAGATGTGGCCGCTCGCGGACGTCTCGGATCTCAAGGCCGCGTTCCACTTCCCGCACGACGGCCGCGTGAATCCGGCCGACGTCGCCCAGGCGCTGGCGCGCGGCGCGCGCATGGGCGGCGCGCGGATCTTCGAGCAGACGAAGGTGCTCGGCATCGAGCAGCGCAACGGCCAGGTCACCGGCGTGCGCACCGATCGCGGCGACATCCAGGCCGAGTACGTCGTCAACTGTGCCGGCATGTGGGCGCGCGAAGTCGGGCGCATGGCCGGCGTCAACGTGCCGCTGCAGGCCTGCGAGCACTACTACCTGATCTCCGAAGCGATCGAGGGCGTGCACAAGATGCTCCCGATCCTGCGGGATCCCGGCAACTCGGCATACATTCGCGAAGAGGCGGGCAAGATCATGCTCGGCTTCTTCGAGCCGATCGCCAAGCCCTGGGGCATGGACGGCATCCCCGAGGATTTCTGCTTCAACGACATCCAGGCCGACTGGGATCGCATGATGCCCTACATGGAGAAGGCGATGCGGCGCGTGCCGACCTTGATGGATCACGGCATCAAGCTCTTCTTCTGCGGCCCCGAATCCTTCACGCCGGACCACAACTACCTGATGGGCCCGGCGCCGAACCTCAGGAACTTCTTCGTCGCCGCGGGCATGAACTCGCTCGGCATCCTGTCCGGCGGCGGCGTCGGCATGGTGATGGCGCGCTGGATCGCCGAAGGCCAGGCGCCGATGGACATGTGGTCGGTCGATCTGCGCCGCGCGCATGCCTGGCAGGACAACGATCGCTACCTCGCCGACCGCATGACCGAGTCGCTCGGCATCGGCTACCAGGACCACTGGCCGTTCCGGCAGTGGACGACGGCGCGCGGCGTCAAGAAGAGCATCCTGCACGACCGGCTCGCCGCCGCCGGCGCCTGCTTCGGCGAATCGGCCGGCTGGGAGCGGCCGAACTGGTACGCGCGGCCGGGACAGAAGCCGGAGTACGAGTATTCGTGGGGCCGCCAGAACTGGTTCGGCAACAACGCCGAAGAGCATTTCGCGGTGCGCGAAGCGGTCGGCGTGTTCGAGCAGACTTCGTTCTCGAAATTCCTGGTCCAGGGTCGCGACGCCGAGCGCGTGCTGAACCGCATCGCGACGGCGAACCTGTCGGTGCCGGTCGGCAAGGTCGCCTACACGCAGTTCCTGAACGAGCACGGCGGCATCGAGGCCGATCTCACCGTCACGCGTCTCGCCGAGGACCAGTATTTCGTCGTCACCGCGGCCTTCACGCACACGCACGTCGAGCATCTCCTGCGCAAGCACGTGCCGGCGGACGCCTGCTGCGTCGTGACCGACGTGTCCGGCGCGTGGTCGATGCTGAACGTGCAGGGCCCGAACTCGCGCGCGCTGCTGCAGAAGCTCGCGCAGGACGACCTGTCGAATGCCGCGTTCCCGTTCGCGACGGCGCGCGAGATCCGCCTCGGCTACCAGACCGTGCTCGCGCTGCGGCTCACCTACGTCGGTGAGCTCGGCTGGGAGCTCTACGTGCCGACGGCCTTCACGCTGCCCGTCTACGACGCGCTCGTCGCGGCCGGCGCCGAGTTCGGCCTGCGCCACTGCGGCTACCACACGCTGAACTCGCTGCGCATCGAGAAGGCCTATCGCGAATGGGCGCACGACATCGGCCCGCACGACACGCCGCTCGAAGCGGGCCTCGGCTTCGCCTGCGCCTGGGACAAGGCCGGCGGCTTCATCGGCCGCGATGCGCTGCTGCGCCAGCGCGAGGCGGGCCTGATGAAGCGGCGGCTCGTGCAGTTCGTGCTCGAGAACCCCGAGCCGCTGCTCTATCACGACGAGCCGATCTACCGCGACGGCGTGCTGAACAGCTACACGACCTCCGCGATGTACGGTCACACGCTCGGCGCGGCCGTCGCGATGGGCTACGTCGTGAACGAGGACGGGGTCAGCGACGATTACATCCTGGCGGGACGTTACGAGATCGAGATCGGCAACGAGCGCCATGCGGCGCGCGCGTCGATCGCGCCGCTGTACGACCCGAAATCGGCGCGCGTCCGCGCCTGAGCGTGGCCGCGACACGCGCGGCCATCCCCTATCGAACGAGACGAGGAGAAACGACATGTGGCGTGTGGGCATAGACGTCGGCGGCACCTTCACCGACCTGTTCGCATGGGACGACGAATCGCGGCAGCAGGTCAGCTCGAAGGTGCTGACCACCAAGCACGATCGCGCCGTCGGCGTCGTCAACGCGATCAAAGCGGCGAGCATCCCGTTCGCACGCATCTCCTACCTGATGCACGGCACGACCACGGCGACCAACGCGCTGATCGTGCGCGACTATCCCGATGCCGCGATGGTGACGACCGAGGGCTTCCGCGACACCATCGAGATCGCGCGCCAGCACCGCGAACGGCTCTACGATCCCTACCAGACCAAGCCGAAGCCGATCATCAAGCGCCGTTTCCGCTACACCGTCGGCGAGCGCATCGACGTGCACGGCGAAGTCGTCCGCCCGCTGTTGCGCGAGCAGGCGCTGGAGGTCGCGCACAAGATCAAGCAGCACGGCATCCGCTCGGTCGCCGTCGCCTTCATCAACTCGTACAAGAACGGTGCGCACGAGCGTGCGATGCGCGAGGTCATCGAGGAAGTCAATCCCGATACCTACGTCGTGCTGTCGTCGGAAACGCGCCCGGTGTTCCGCGAGCACGGCCGCTTCACGACCACCGCGATCCGCGCCGCGACGATCCCGGTGATGGAGGTCTACTTCGAACGGCTCGAGAACGCCCTGAAGTCGGAGGGTTTCGCCGGGCGCCTGCTGATCCTGAAGAGCTCGGGCGGCATCTGCGGCGTCGACTACGCGAAGCAGCACCCCGAGGAGCTGATCGAGTCCGGCCCGGCCGGCGGCGTCGCCTACGCGGGCTATCTCAGCAAGCTGCTGCCGGAATTCCCGAACATCATCCACACCGACGTCGGCGGCACCAGCTTCGACGTGTCGATCGTCGAGGACGGCCACGGCCTCATCACCCGCGACCACGAGATCGAATGGGAAATCC
>JBFWSI010000512.1:0-3682 GCA_050248455.1 Gammaproteobacteria bacterium
AAGGCGACGACCGGCTGATCTTCGTCGGTATCGTCGACTCCATCGTCGAGCTGCAGCGCATCCGTGGCCTGCGGCCGGCCACCAACCAGGTCTTCAAGCTCGACGCGCACCGCGACGCGCGCTGCCTCGTCGAGGCCGTGGTGTCCGCGAGCTGCCCGCTGGTCGGCGGCACGATCCGCGACGGCCGCTTCCGCAACGTCTACAACGCGGCGGTGATCGCCGTCGCGCGCAATGGCATGCGCATCAAGCGCAAGATCGGCGACATCGTGCTCGAGGCCGGCGACGTGCTGCTGCTGGAGACGCACAACACCTTCGCCGAGACCCAGCGCAATTCACGCGACTTCCTGCTCGTCACGCAGCTCGCCGACTCCGCGCCCGTGCGTCACGAACGGGCCGGTGTCGCCGTCGCGATTCTGCTCGGCATGATCGTCCTGGCGGCAACGGAGCTGATGACGATGCTGAACGCCGCGCTGCTCGCGGCCTGCCTGATGATCGCGACCCGCTGCGTCACGGGCCAGACCGCGAGGCGCAGCATCGACTGGCAGGTGCTGACGGTCATCGGCGCCGCGCTAGGCATCGGCAGGGCGCTGGAGGTGAGCGGCGGCGCGCAATCCATCGTCGCGCACTTCTTGGGCTTCGCCGGCCACGATCCGTTTCTCGCACTGGTCGTGATCTACGGCCTGACGATGGTCTTCACCGAGCTGATGTCGAACAACGCGGCGGCGGCGATGATGTTCCCGCTCGCGCTCGCCACCGCGCAGACCCTCGGCGTGTCGCACCTGCCTTTCGTGTTCGGGATCATGATCGCCGCGTCTTGCGGCTTCGCGACGCCGATCGGCTACCAGACGAACCTGATGGTCTACGGGCCGGGCGGCTACCGCTTCCGCGATTTCGTGACTTTCGGCGGCCTGCTCAATCTCGTCACCTGGGCCGTCGCGGTGACGGTGCTGCCGCTCGTCTACGGCTTCTGAGACACCGGCGCGGCGGCGGCTTCCTTGCGCCGCGCGTCCTGCCAGGCGAGCGGCAGCGAGATGTCGAAGTACAGCGTGTACTTGCGGTTGGTGTTCATCTTCGTGACTTCGTAGACCTCGCAGGGCTGCTCGTCGAAGCACGCCCGGCCGTACTGGCCGTCGACCATCATGCCGTTCATCACGAGATAGAAGTGCTGCTCGTCGATCGACAGCACGCGACAGGGCCGCCGCACCGACTCGCCCTCGTCGGCCCGGCAGATCGATGCGAACAGCCCGTCGACGACCGCGTTGTGGAAGGCGAGCTTCTGCGCGTCGCCGAGCTCCTTGTAGACGCGGATCGCGCCGAGGTGCGCGAAGGGGTTCAGGAACTCTTCGTCCAGCCAGTGCTCGACCAGCGCCTTCGCCTCGTCGAACTGCTTGGCTTCTAGCGCGTTCTGCACGGCCTTGCGCCTGATCAGCGAGTCCGGCGAATTCGGGTGATAGTCGGGCGACGCGGCGTGGCCGAGCCTGAGCGCGAAATAGTCGACGCCGGCGTCGCCGCCGAGGAGCTTGGCCTTCAACGCGGCGTATTCCTCGGGCGTAGGCGCGGGCGTGGCCATCGCGGACGCTGCGAACAGGACGAGCAGGAACGCAAGGTATCGCATCATGATCGGGATTATCGGCGGGCCTCGCGCCGCGCTTCAGCGCGCGGGGTCGAGCTGGATGGTACCGGACACCGCGATGCCGAGGGTCTGTTCGCCCGCCTCGACCTGCACGGGGGCCGCCTTCATCGCGGCTTCCGCCATCATCGCCCCGCGATACGCGATCGGCATGCCGGGATTGCCGGTGCTCGACACGTTGATGCGCACCAGCCGGTAGCCGGACCGGCCCAGCGCGGCCGCGATCTGCTTCGCGCGCGCATCGAACTGCGCGAGCGCAGTGGCGGTGAGACCGTCCTCCGCCGCGCGCCGCGCTTCGCGCGACACGGCCTGCCCGACCGATTCGACGGCGAGCTTCTCCTGCAGCGTCGCGACCAGCTCGCCGATCGCCTTCGCATCCCGGCCCTCGAGGCGCAGCGACTGCCGGGCACGCCAGCCCGTGACGCGCGTCGAATCGCTGGCATAGACGGGATAGGTGCTGTACTGGAGCGTCTGGGCCTTGATGCCGGCGGCGGGCTTGGCCTGCTCCAGCGCCCAGCTCATCGCGGCGTTCACGCGCTCGGCGACCTCGGCCTGGCGCTGCCCTTCGTGCTCGGTGTAGAGCACGGCGACGAACAAATCGTTGGCGACCTCCTGCTCGGCGTTCGCGGAGAGGTCGACCTGATCGTAGACGACCGTTTCATGGTCGTGCGCGACGGCCACCGAGGTCGCGCACAGCAACAGCAAGACTGACAGGACACGCATCGTCATTTCCTCCTCGACGAAAGAGTGCGGCGATTCAGGAGCCGAGCTCCGCGGCCGCCGCGGCGATCTCGCGCCACGCGGCGTCGACGTGCTTTGCGCGCGTCGCGCCCTGGCCCACGCAGAAACGCAGTACATGCTGGCCGCCCAGCACTGTATGCGAGATGAACAGCCGCCCGCTCGCGTTCAGTGCCTGCTGCAGCCGCTGGTTGTCGGCGTCGCTGCCACGGTAGCGAAAGCAGACGAGGTTCAGCGTGACGGGCGCCACGACTTCGAAGCGCGCATCGGCGGCGACGCGTGCGGCGAAGTCGGCCGCGAGCTCGACGTGCAGCCGGATCAGCGCGCGCAGGCCCTGCAGTCCATAGCGACGCAACACGAACCACAGTTTCAACGCGCGAAAACGGCGGCCGAGCGGGATCTGCCAGTCGCGATAGTCGATGACCTCGCCCGAGCCCGTGGCCGCGTTCGTCAGGTAGGCCGGGGTGACGGACAGCGCGTCGACGAGATCGGCACGGCGCGCGACCCACAGCGCGCTGCAGTCGAAATTCGTCAGCAGCCACTTGTGCGGGTTGAAGCAGTAGCTGTCGGCGTGCTCCAGTCCCTCGAACAGCGCGCGATGCTCGGGCAGCAGCGCCGCGCTGCCGGCCATCGCGGCGTCGACGTGCAGCCACAGGCCCTCGTCACGGCACAGCCGGCCGATCGCGGGCAGCGGATCGCAGGCCAGCGACGAGGTAGTACCGATCGTCGCGCAGACGAAGGCCGGCGCGAGGCCTGCCGCGCGATCGGCGGCGATCTGGCGCGCGAGGGCCGCCGGATCCATCGCGTAGCGGCGATCGACCGCGATCTTGTGGAGATGGCGCCGGCCGAATCCTGCGATCATCACGGCCTTGTCCAGTGACGAGTGCGCCTGCGTCGAGCCGTAGGCGACGAGGCCGCCGCGATAGCCGTGCTCGTTGCTCGTGCCGCCCGTCGCGCGCTCGCGCGCCGCGAGCAGCGCGCACAGCACCGCGCTGGACGCCGAATCCTGCAGCACGCCGCCGCCGCTGCCGGTCGAGCGGAACGCGGCGGGCAGCGCGCAGGCCTCGGCGAGCCAGTCGAGCACGTGGGTCTCGAGCTCGGTGCAGGCGGGGCTGGTCAGCCACAGCATGCCCTGCACGCCGAGCGCAGAGGACAGCAGGTCCGCCTGCATCGACGGCGCGGAGGCATTGGCCGGGAAATAGGCGAAGAAATTCGGCGACTGCCAGTGCGTCAGCGCCGGCACGATCACGCGATCGAGATCGGCGAGCAGCGTGGAGAAGGGCTCCGGCTGCTCGGGCGCGGCGGCGGGCAGCG
>JBFWSI010000513.1:0-3681 GCA_050248455.1 Gammaproteobacteria bacterium
TGAAGGCGGCGCTGGATCCGAACGGCATCCTCAATCCCGGCAAGGTGTTTCCGGCCGCGTGAGCTTGCATAGTCCATGACGGCGCCCGAGCGGGACGCGAGCGACGCGCTGCTCGCGCGCGCGCGCCGCGACGGCGTGCAGCGCGTGTCCTTCGCCGCCGTCGACTGGAACGGGCGGCTGCGCGCGACGCAGGTGCCGCTCGCCGCGGCCGCGAGCGCGCTCGCCGGCGGGCTCGCCGTCACCACCGCGATCTTCGCGCCCGACAGCGCCGAGCGGCCGATCACCAGCGGTTACTTCCACGATCCCGCGAACGGCTATCGCGACGCCTGGCTGCGACCCGATGTCTCGGCCGCACGATCCGATCCGTGGGCCGACGGCGGCCCGTCGCTGGTCGTGCTCGGCAGCCTCGACGGCGAGTTCGCCGGCTGCTGTCCGCGCGCGATGCTCGCACGCGAAGTCGCGGCGCTGGCGCGGCTGGGCCTGCGCTGCGACAGCGCTTTCGAGCTCGAATACCACGTGTTGAACGAGACCGTCGCGAGCCTGCGCGAGAAAGTGCCCGCGCGGCTCGATCGGCTCGCGGCGCTGGAGCGCATGTACTCCTACGTCGACCAGGCCGTCGCCGCGCCGCTGCTCGACGCGACGCGCAGCGCGGCCGCCGCGCTCGAGATCCCGGTGCACGGCCTGCACGCCGAGTTCAGCGGCCTGCTCGAGGTGGCGCTGGGCAAGGCGAGCGGCGTGCGCGCGGCCGACGACGCGGCGTTGTTCAAGGCGGTCGCGAAGATCGTCGCCCGCCGCGGCGGCATGCTCGCGAGCTTCATGGCACGTCTCGCCGAGCCCTTCGAAGCGGCCGGCGCGCACGTGAACCTGTCCCTGCACCGAATCGCGGGCGAGGTGCCGGAGTTCCATGCGCCCGGGGGCCGCTGCAGCCCGACGCTGCTCGGCTTCCTCGGCGGCCTGCAGCGTCATCTGCCGGACCTGCTGCTGCTGCTGCTGCCGCACCTGAACTCGTACAAGCGCTACGTCGGCGACAGCTTCGCGCCGCGCACGAACAGCTGGGGCATCGACAACAAGACCTGCGCCTACCGGCTCGTCAATCATCACGCGGGCGTCGCGCGTCTCGAATGCCGCGTGCCGGGCGCGGACGTGAATCCCCATCTCGCATTGACCGCGCTGCTCGCCGCCGGGCGTCGCGGGCTGGAAGGGGCGCTGGTGCCGAGCGCACCCGTCACGGGCGACGCCGCGGCGCCCGGCGCGCCGCAGGCCGCGCCGTGGCCGCCGGATTTCGCCGCCGCGATCGCGCAGTGGCGCAGCTCGGACTTCGCGCGCGAGACCTTCGGCGATCTCTTCGTCGATGCCTATGCGCTGACGCGCGAATGGGAGCTCGAGCAGCTCGCGAAGACCGTCACCGACTGGGAGATCCGGCAGTTCGCGGAGGGGGTGTGAGTGTGGATCTTTCGTCTCGTAGCTTGAACTGACGAAGAAAGCCCAACACGCCGAGAATTGCGCTTCGCGCGCCACGGAGAACACGGAGAAGCGGTGGATTGAGACGGCGCCGCCGTTAGGCTTTATGCGTCGGCCCAAGCTGCTCGCTACTCGTCTTCTCGCGCTTGTTCCTCGAACACATGCCGCAAGAACCACTACGACCGAGACCGCTCACACAGATGAACACCCGACCTCTCGAGCTTCCCTTCCGCACCCGCTTCACCGTCCTGCCGGCCTGGCTCGATCCGAACGGCCACATGAACGTCGCCTACTACCTGTCGGCCTTCGACAAGGGCAGCGATCCCTTCTTCGAGTACTGCGGCATCGGCTGGGACTACACCAAGAGCGGCGCCGGCTCGGTGTTCGCGACGGGCTGCAACATCGACTTCAAATACGAGCTGCTCGAAAGCGACGAGCTCGAAGTGACGACACGGCTGCTCGACTTCGACGACAAGCTGCTGCACATCTGGTGCGAGATCTACCGCCGCGGCGAACCGACGCCGGCCGCTACCGAGGAAGCCTTGTTCATGCACGTGTCGCTGCAGACCCGCAGAAGCGCGCCGTTCCCCGAGCCCACGAAGGCCCGCCTCGCCGAAGTGCTCGCGGCGCACGCGACCCTCGCGGCACCGGCGAGCCTGGGACGCAAGCTCGAGATCAGACGCAAGCGCCCGCTTTCGTAGCCCGGATGAGCGCAGCGAATCCGGGAAAATTGCGCTGCGCGCGCCACGGAGCATACGGAGGGAAGAGAATTGATTGTGTTTGCGCCTCCGTGATTCGATTCTGATTGCTGGCGTCGGCGCTGCGGCGGCTCCGAACAATTCCTTTCTTCTCCGTGTTCTCAGCGCGGCACCGAGCCGAGATGGGCACGGCCCACCGATCGCCCTGCGCGTTCTCCGTGGCTAAATTGATCTGCACCTCAGCAGGCATGGGCCCCGCAATCTCAGCCGAACACTTCTGCCGCCAAGGTCTCCAGCTCCTGCAGGATCGCCGCCTCGTTCTCGCCCTGCAGCCACAGCACGACGTTGTCGGCGCCGGCCTTTGCCAGCGTCGCGATGTCGGTCTTCTTGCGGAACATGCCGTCGGGCGCGAAGGCGGTGACGTTGATGCTCTTCGGATCGCGGCCGAGCTCCTGCGCGTAGCGATCGAGCGCCGCGCGGCCGTCGGCCACTTCCTGCGGATCGACGACGAAGGGCAGCCAGCCGTCGCCCCACTGCACGACGCGGCGATAGACGTTCGGCGAGCCGATGCTGCCGAGCAGGATCGGCGGGTGCGGCTTGCGCCAGGGCGTCGGGCGGCAGACCGCCGGCGGGAAGTTCGCGTACTTGCCCTGGGCGCCGACGTATTCGCCGGTCCTCAGCTGCTTCATCGCCGCGATGTATTCCTTGACCTGCGTCCAGCGGTGGGCGAAGTCGCCGCCCATCATCGTGCACTCCGGCTCGTTCCAGCCGGCGCCGATGCCGTAGATGAAGCGTCCTTTCGAGTAATGGTCGAGGCTCGCGATCTCCTTTGCCGCGAGCACCGGATGGCGTTCCGGCACGAGCGCGACGCCGGTGCCGAGCTTGATCGTGCTCGTCACCGCGGCGGCACGCGTCAGGCCGATCAGCGGATCGGGCATCTTGAACAGATAGTCCGGCGTCGCGCCGCCTTCGACCTTGCCCGGATAGACTGCGTCCGAGCCCTGCGGGATCGCCGCGTGTTCGGGCAGCCAGTAGGAATCGAAGCCGAGCGCCTCGGCGCGTTTCGCGACGACGGCCGGATCGCCGGTGAACAGATCGGCGATGACCTGGAACACGCCGACGCCGATGCCGCTGGATTTCTTTGCTGCCATTCGATGTTCCCCTCTGTCTTCGTCAATGTGTCGTGCCAGGCCCGGCGGGCCCGCCTCGGACCGCATTTGACGCGAGGTGCGCAGGGGCCGCAAGCCGGCGAATGGGGGAGGCCGGGGCGCGCCGCGCGCCGCAGCGTCAGAGGCGCAGCATCTTGGCGAGATTGTTCTTCTGGATGTCCGAGGAGCCGCCGACGATCGGCATGCCGAGCAGGTCGCGCACGTTGCGCTCCATGTCGTAGGCATCCGATAGCCCATATGCGCCCATCACCTGTTGACAGGTGAGCGCGATCTCGACGCCGACGTCGGCGCAGAAGAGCTTCGCCATGCTGGTCTCGACGGCACAGGGCAGCCCGCGATCGGCGAGGGAGGCG
>JBFWSI010000514.1:0-3677 GCA_050248455.1 Gammaproteobacteria bacterium
CTACCCTCGCGCGTGACATCGGCCGCGCCTATGCGGCGTTCGTGAGGCCGAAGAAGGTGATCGTCGGGCGCGACATCCGCCATTCGAGCGACGAGCTGGTGCAGGCGCTGACCGAAGGGCTGCTCGAAAGCGGCGTCGACGTCTACGACATCGGCCTGTGCGGCACCGAGGGCGTGTACTACGCGACGTTCGCCGAGAAGATGGACGGCGGCATCATGGTCACGGCGAGCCACAATCCGCCCGACTACAACGGCATGAAGTTCGTGCGCGAGGGCTCGCGGCCGATCAGCGGCGATACCGGGCTGCTCGACATGCGCGCGCTGATCGAGCAGGGGCGGCTGCCGCCGGCGGCGAAGGCCGGTACGCGTCATGTGCTGGCCACCGGGCAGAAGTACCTCGAGCACATCCTCGGTTATGTCGAGCGCGCGAAGCTGCGCAAGTTGAAGGTCGTCGTGAACGCGGGCAACGGCGGCGCCGGCCTGATCGTCGATCAGCTCGAGCCGCATCTGCCGTACGAGTTCATCAAGCTGAACCATGCGCCCGACGGCTCGTTCCCGAATGGCGTGCCGAATCCGATGATCGAGGCGAATCGCGCGTCGACCATCGAGGCGATCAGGCGCAGCGGCGCCGATGTCGGCATTGCCTGGGATGGCGACTATGACCGCTGTTTCTTCTTCGATGAGCAGGGCACGTTCATCGAGGGCTATTACCTCGTCGGACTGCTCGCCGAGGTGTTCCTGAAGCGCGAGAAGGGCGGGCGCATCGTGCACGATCCGCGCCTGACCTGGAACACGATCGACGTCGTCGAGAAGAACGGCGGCAAGGCCGTGCTGTCGAAATCGGGCCACGCGTTCATCAAGCAGGTGATGCGCGAGGTCGACGGCATCTACGGCGGCGAGATGAGCGCACACCACTACTTCCGCGATTTTTCCTATTGCGACAGCGGCATGATTCCGTGGCTGATCGTGCTGCAGGTAATCAGCGAGACGGGCCGGTCGCTGTCACAACTGGTGAGCGAGCGCATGCGCCTGTTCCCGGCGAGCGGCGAGATCAATCGGCGCGTGCCCGACGGTCCGGCGACGATCGCGGCGATCCAGGCGAAGTACGCGCCCGGCGCGGCGTCGATCGACTTCACCGACGGCTTGTCGCTCGAGTTCGAGCGCTGGCGCATGAACCTGCGCACGTCGAACACCGAACCGCTGATCCGGCTCAATGTCGAGAGCCGCGCCGACGAGGCGCTGATGCACGCGAAGACGGCCGAGGTGCTCGGGGAGATGGCGAAGCTCGGCGCGGTTGCCGCGGACCACTGATCGCCCGGCGATGGATCGTGTCGAGGCCGTCGTCGTCGGCGCGGGCGTGGTCGGGCTCGCCGTGGCGCGCGAGCTGGCACTCGCCGGCCACGAGGTGATGCTGCTCGAGCGCCACGACGCGTTCGGCACCGAAACCTCTGCGCGCAACTCCGAGGTCATCCACGGCGGGCTTTACTATCCAACCGGCAGCCTGAAAGCACGGCTGTGCGTGGCGGCGCGCGAGCGACTCTATGCCTATTGCGCGGAGCGGGGCGTGCCCCATGCGCGCTGCGGCAAGTTGATCGTCGCGAGCGGCGATGCGCAGGAGCGCAAGCTGCGCGGCATCCACGACCAGGCGGTGCGCAATGGCGTGGCCGTGCAGTGGCAGGACGCCGCCCACGCGCGTGCGCTGGAGCCGGCGGTCCGTTGTACCTCGGCGCTGCTCTCGCCGGATACCGGCATCATGGACAGCCACGCCTACATGCTGGCGCTGCTCGGCGATCTGCAGCGCGCGGGCGGCCAGCTCGCGCTCGCCTCGACGTGCGTCGCAGCGCGGGCGGTCGCGGCGCCGGCGGCCGCGGGTGAATTCGAGATCGATGTGCGTACCGGCGACGGCGACAGCCTCAGCCTGCGCAGCCCGATACTGGTCAACAGCGCCGGGCTGGCGGCACCGGAGCTTGCGCGCCGCATCGCCGGCCTCGCGCCCGGGCTGGTGCCACGCGCGTACTACGCGAAGGGCCACTATTTCAGCTATGCGGGGCGCTCGCCGTTCACGCACCTCGTTTATCCGTTGCCGGACGAGGCGGGGCTCGGCGTCCATGGCACGCTCGATCTGGCCGGAAGGCTCAAGTTCGGTCCCGACGTCGAGTGGATCGAGGCGATCGACTATGCGGTCGATGTGTCGCGGCGCGACCGGTTCGTGGACAGCATCCGGGCGTACTGGCCCGACGTCGATCCCGCACGGCTCGCGCCGGCGTATGCAGGCATACGCCCGAAGATCGTCGGGCCCGGCGCGGCCGCGGCGGATTTCGTCATCCAGGGCCGGGCGCAGCACGGCATCGCCGGGCTCGTGAATCTCTTCGGTATCGAATCGCCAGGGCTCACCGCGTCGCTGGCGATCGCGCAAGCCGTGTGCGCATCGCTTTAGAGTATCGTTGCCAGAGTCGCCATGTCCGCCACCGCCGCCACTTCCTCCGCCACGCCTTCGCTGGGCTCCGACGCAAAGCTGATCGGGCTCGTGGGCCTCGCCCACGCCATCAGCCATTTCAGCCAGCTGATCCTGCCGCCGCTGTTCCTGTGGCTGAAGGATGCCTTCGGCGTCAGCTACACCGAACTCGGCGCGGTGCTGGCGGTGTTCTTCGTCGTCTCCTGCGCGGTGCAGGCCGCGTCCGGCTTCCTGGTCGATCGACTCGGGCCGCGGCCGGTGCTGTTCGTTGGCCTGGGCTGTCTCGGGCTGGCCGCGTTCGTCTATGCACTGGCGCCGAACTACTGGGTGCTGCTTGCCGGTGCCGTGCTCGCCGGCGCCGGCAACGGCGTGTTCCATCCGGTGGACTACACGCTGTTCAACCGCAAGGTCGCGGTCACGCGCCTCGGCCATGCCTATAGCGTGCACGGTATCACCGGCAGCCTGGGCTGGGCGTTGGCACCGGTCTTCGTCGTGCCGATCGCGATGGCCTGGGGCTGGCGCGTGGCGCTGGCTGCGGCCGGCGCGCTCGCGCTGCTGGTGCTGGCCGTGCTGTGGTTCAACCGCGGCACGCTGGCGCTCGATGTGAAAGCGGTGCAGCAGGCCACCGGCCGGGACGAGGCCGCTCCCGCCGCCACCGACACCTTCGGCTTCCTGCGCATCCCTTCGGTGTGGATGTGCTTCGGCTTTTTCTTCTTCTACGCGATGGCCATCAGCATCGTGCAGACCTTCGCGCCGGCGGCGGCTGGCCAGCTGCACGCGGTGCCGTTGGCGATGGTCGCGATCTGCCTGACGGTCTACATGGTCACCGGCGCGGTGGGCATGGTCGCCGGCGGCTTCCTGGTCTCCGATCCGTCGCGCTGCGAGCGCCTCGTCGGCATCGGCTTCGGCGCCGCCGCGCTCGTCGCGCTGGCGCTCGCGCTGGCCGAGTTTCCGCCGGGCCTGGTGCCGGTACTGTTCGGCGTGATGGGCTTCGCCACGGGCATCGCCGGTCCGTCGCGCGACCTGCTGGTCAAGCGCTCGACACCGGCCAACGCCAGCGGGCGCGTCTATGGCGTGGTCTATGCCGGGCTGGACATCGGCCAGGCCATCGCGCCGCTGATCTTCGGTCCGCTGATGGACCACGGCCGGCACGAGGCGGTCATCCTGGGCCTCGCGCTGGTGCAGGGCGTGCTGATCGTCAGCGCCTTCAACGTGCGTCGCGT
>JBFWSI010000515.1:0-3670 GCA_050248455.1 Gammaproteobacteria bacterium
AATGATCCCGCTCACGGCCTCGGTCCGCCGCCGATGAAACGCGACAACGTCAACTATGCGCTGGTCGGGATCTTCGTGCTGGCGATCTTCGCGGCCTTCCTCGTGCTGATGTTCAGGATCACGGGCCACGGCGGCGCCACCGATCGCTACTACGTGCACTACGCCAACGTCACGGGCCTCAAGTTCGGGACCGGCGTCTTCTACGAGGGCTACCAGGTCGGCCAGGTCGAGCGCATCACGCCGGTGCAGCTCGGGCGCGGCGTGCGCTACAAGCTCGATCTGAGCGTCGAGGAGGGCTGGCGCATTCCGGCCGACAGCATCGCCGAGGTCGTCGCCTCCGGCCTCATTTCGCAGGTGCAGATCCAGATCCGTCAGGGCAAGAGCGAGCGGATCCTGGCGCCCGGCGCCGAGATCCGCGGCAGCGAGCAGCGGGATCTGTTCTCGGCGCTGTCGGCGGCGGCGAGCGGCATCAACGACCTGTCGCAGACCGGCGTCGCGCCGGTGCTGCGCAATCTCGACGCGCGCATCACGCAGGTCGCCGACGAAATCGTCGATTTCCGGCGCCGCGATCTGAGCCCGCTGGTGCAGGGGCTGGATCGGCACTTGAACGGCGAGCTCGTGCCGCAGGCCGCGCGCACCCTGGCGAGCCTGGAGGCCAGCGCGGCGCGGCTCGAACGCATCCTCGGACCGGCCAACGAGCGGCGCGTCGGCGAGATGCTCGTCCACTTCGACAGCGTCGCGATCGAGCTCGCAGGCCTTGTCCAGCGCGTCGAGCAGACGCGCCAGCAGATGAACGGCATCCTGCACGATCTCGACACGCTCGTCGCCAGCAACGACCAGGCGATCGACGACGCGGTCACGCATGCGCGCGCGGCGCTGCTCAAGCTCGAAACCTCGCTGGGCACCATCGACGAGCAGATCGGCAGCGTGATGTACCACCTCGAAGGCAGCGCCCAGCAGACGCACGAGCTGACGCGCACGCTGCGCCAGAATCCTTCACGACTCCTGCGCGGCAACGCCGCGCCGGCGACGGCGGTCCCGCCGTGACGCGACCCGTGCTCGCCGTCCTGCTCGGTCTCGTGCTCGGCGGCTGCGCCAGCGTCGATCCGCTGCCCGTCGAAGTGCACGTGCCGCTGCCGCCGGTCGCGGCGCCGGCCCCGGTCGCGCAGGCCAGCGGCGTGTGGCGGGTCGCGCCGTTCGCCGCGGCCGGCCCTTATCGCGAGCGCGCGGTCGTCTATTCCGAGGACGGCGGCGTGACCTTGCGTCAGCATCCCTATCAGTTCTGGCTCGACAGCCCGGCCGCGCTGTGCCGCGAAGCACTGCTCGAGGCGCTGCGCGCGGCACGGGTCGGCACGCGCGTGGTCGCGGCCGCCGATGCCGGTGCGACGCTCGAAGTGCGCGGCCGGGTGCTCGCTTTCGATCGCCTGGTCGCCGGCGCGAGCTCGACCGCGCGCCTCGCGCTCGAGCTCGAAGTGGTGGACACTGGCACGCGGGAGGTCCGGCTCAGCCGCCGCTACGAAGAGCGGCAGCCCGCGACCGGCAACGACGCAGGGGGCATGGCGACGGCCGCCGCCACGGCATTGGCGGCAATCCATCGTCGCTTCGTCACGGATGCAGGTGTAGCGCTCGCCGCGCCCTGAAGGCGCTGACGGCGGCACGCGGCCGCGGCGGACGGGGGACGTGAAGCTCGGCAGCGAGCGGAGAGCGGGCATGGGGAATCTGTTGGCGCGGATACGCGAGCACGGCGTGCGCATCGGGCTGTGCATCGCGGTGTTGTTCGTCTTCATCGTGCATGCCGCGGGCTGGGCCCGGATCGGCTTCATCGATCAGATCGAGCACATCCTCTACGACCAGCGCCTGCTGCTGACGATGCCGAACACGCAGGAGAAGCGCATCGTCATCGTCGACATCGACGAGCGGAGCCTGAGCGCGGAAGGCCGCTGGCCGTGGGGCCGCGACAAGCTCGCTGCACTGGTGCGACGCGCCTTCGAAGACTACAAGGTCGGGCTGATGGGCTTCGACATCGTGTTCGCCGAGCCCGACACGAGCTCGGGACTCAATGTGCTCGAATCCCTCGCCGACAGTGCCTTCAGTGACGATCCGAACTATCGCGCGACGTTGGAGCGGCTGCGCCCGTCGCTGAACTACGATGCGCTGTTCGCCGAGACGATCGGCCGCTTCCCGATCGTCCTCGGCTACTACTTCAATTTCACCGCGGTCGACGGCGAGGAGATCGCGCGCATCGGCATGCTGCCGCCGCCGACCTTCGTGAAGGGCATCTTCACCGGCAAGAACGTCAGCTTCCGCAGCGCCGACGGCTACGGCGCGAACCTGGGCGCTCTGCAGGCCAAGGCGCTCGCCGGCGGTCATTTCAATCCGCAGCCCGATTCCGACGGCGTCGTCCGCCGCGTGCCGATGCTGATCGAATACGACGGCGCCTACTACGGCTCGCTGTCGCTGGAGATGGCGCGGCACGCGTTGGGCTCGGTCGAGGTGAAACCGCGCTTCGAGCGCCCGCTGTTCTCGGCCTCGGCCTATGCGGGTCTCGAGTGGCTGGACGTCGGACGCTACTCCGTGCCCGTCGATCGCTACGTGCAGACCCTGGTGCCGTATCGCGGTCGCAAGGGCAGCTTTCCCTACGTGTCGGCGACCGACATCCTGAACGGCAAGGCGGACAGGACCCTGCTCGAAGGGGCGGTCGTGCTGGTCGGCACCACGGCGCCGGGCCTGCTCGATCTGCGCGCGACGCCGGTCGGCGAAGCCTTCCCCGGGGTCGAGGTCCACGCGAACCTGATCGCCGGCATCCTCGACGGCCGCATCCTCCAGCTGCCCGAGTACACGCTCGGCGCCGAAGTGGTGCTGCTGATCCTGTTCGGGCTCGCGATGGCGCTGGTCGCGCCGCTGCTGAGTCCGCTCGCGGCGACCTTGACGGCGGGCGGGCTGCTGTCCGCGTACGTGCTGTTCAATCTCGTGGTATGGACGGCCGCGCAGCTGGTGCTGCCGGTCGCCTCCGGCGTGCTGATGCTGCTCGCGATGTTCATGGTCAACATGACCTACGGCTATTTCGTCGAGACCCGCGGCAAGCGCCAGCTGACCGGCCTGTTCGGCCACTACGTGCCGCCCGAGCTCGTCGACGAGATGGCGAAGCATCCCGAGGCCTATTCGCTCGACGCCGAAAGCCGCGAAATGACGGTGCTGTTCTCCGACGTGCGCGGCTTCACGACGATTTCGGAGGGGCTCGCGCCGAAGGATCTGTCCTCGCTGATGAACCAGTTCCTGACACCGATGACGCAGGTGATCCACGAGCACCGCGGCACCATCGACAAGTACATGGGCGATGCGGTGATGGCGTTCTGGGGCGCGCCGCTGCCGGACGTCGAGCATGCGCGCCATGCGCTGCAGGCCGGGCTCGGCATGCTCGCCCGCGTCGAACAGATCAACAAGGATTTCGCGCAGCGCGGCTGGCCGCCGATCCAGATCGGCATCGGCGTCAACACCGGCGCGATGAGCGTCGGCAACATGGGCTCGGAGTTCCGCATCGCCTATACCGTGCTCGGCGACGCGGTGAATCTCGGCTCGCGTCTCGAAGGCCTGACCAAGGGCTACGGCGTGTCGCTGATCGTCAGCGAGGCGACGCGCGAGGCCGTGCCGGAATACGCTTATCGCGAAA
>JBFWSI010000516.1:0-3655 GCA_050248455.1 Gammaproteobacteria bacterium
GGCCAGTTCTACCGCCAGTTCTCGCTGACGATCGCGATCTCGACGGTGATCTCCGCGATCAATTCCCTGACCCTGTCGCCGGCCCTCGCCGCGCTGCTGCTGCGCGGCCATCACGAGCCCAAGGACTGGCTGACGCGCGCGATGGACGCGCTCTTCGGCTGGTTCTTTCGCGCCTTCGACGCCGTGTTCCATCGCAGCGGCCGCGCCTATACCTGCGCGGTGTCCCGTCTGCTGCGCGTGAAGACGCTGGTCGTGCTCGTCTACGCCGGGCTCCTGTGGGTGACCTTCCATACCTTCCAGCTGGTGCCCAGCGGCTTCATTCCGAGCCAGGACAAGCAGTACCTGATCGGTTTCGCGCAGCTGCCGGACGGCGCCTCGCTCGATCGCACCGAGCAGGTGCTGCGCAAGATGACCGACATCGTGCTCGCCACGCCCGGCGTCGACAACGCGGTCGGCTTCCCGGGACTGTCGATCAACGGCTTCATGAACGCGCCCAATGCGGCGCTGATGTTCGTCGGCCTCGACGACTTCGACGAGCGGCTGTCGCCCGAGCTGTCGGGGCCTGCGCTCGCGCAGAAGATCAACATGCAGATGGGCAGCATCCAGGACGCCTTCATCGCCTACTTCACGCCGCCGCCGGTCGACGGACTCGGCGCGATCGGCGGCTTCAAGCTCCAGCTCGAAGATCAGGCCGGCCTCGGCGACGAGGCGATGTACCAGGCGCTGCAGGGCGTGCTGATGCAGGCCTGGCAGACGCCGCAGCTCGCCGGCATCTTCTCGAGCTATCAGATCAACGTGCCGCAGCTCAACGCCGCGATCGATCGCGAGAAGGCGAAGCAGATGGGCATCGATCTGAACGATCTGTTCGCGACGCTGCAGATCTATCTCGGCTCGCTGTACGTCAACGACTTCAATCGCTTCGGCAAGACCTACCGCGTGGTGGTGCAGGCGGACGCGAAGTATCGCTCCGACGCCGCGGCGATCGCGCAGCTCAAGACGCGCAATGCGGCCGGCGAGATGGTGCCGCTCGGCGCCGTGCTCGACGTCGAGCAGGCTTTCGGTCCCGACCGCGCGATCCGCTACAACGCGTTTCCGTCGGCCGATATCAACGGCGCGCCGGCGCCCGGCGTGAGCTCGGGCCAGGCGCGTCAGATCATGGAGAACCTGCTGCGCGATCATCTGCCGCGCGGCATCTCCTTCGAATGGACCGAGCTCACTTACCAGGAGATACTCGCCGGCAACACCGCGGTGCTGGTCTATCCGCTGTGCGCGCTGCTCGTGATGCTGGTGCTGGCCGCGCTCTACGAGAGCTTCCGGCTGCCGCTCGCGATCATCCTGATCGTGCCGATGTGCCTGTTGTTCGCGATCGCGGGCGTCATGTACACCGGCGGCGACAAGAACATCTTCACGCAGATCGCGCTGTTCGTGCTGATGGGGCTCGCGTGCAAGAACGCGATCCTCATCGTCGAGTTCGCGCGCGAGCTCGAGATCCACGATCCGAGCATCGGCCCGGTGAAGGCCGCGCTCGAAGCCTGCCGGCTGCGCCTGCGGCCGATCCTGATGACTTCGATCGCCTTCATCATGGGCGTGCTGCCGCTCGTGCTGTCGAGCGGCGCGGGCGCCGAGATGCGGCACGCGATGGGCGTCGCGGTGTTCTCCGGCATGATCGGCGTGACCCTGTTCGGGTTGTTCCTGACCCCGGTCTTCTACGTGATACTCGGCAAGCGGCCGCCGCCGCCGCCGGTGTCGCCGGCGCAGGAGTCGAACGTATGAATGCGTCTCGTCCCTTGCGCCGCAAGCTCGTGCTCGCGGGTCTCGCGCTCGCGCTGTCGGCGTGCTCGCTCGCGCCGCCGCTGGAGGTCCCCGAGGTCGCGATGCCGGACGCGTACAAGGAAGCGCTGCCGCCGCTCGAAGGACAATGGAAGGAAGCCATACCGGCCGACGGCGAGGCGCGCGGCGAATGGTGGACGGTGTTCGGCGATCCGGTGCTGTCCGCGCTCGTCGCGGAGGCCGGCAGCGCGAACCAGAGCCTCGCGGCCGCCGCGGCGCGCGTCGAACAGAGCCGCGCGCTGGTGAAGACCGCGCGGGCCGCCCGGCTGCCGCGGGTCGACGCCGGGTTCGGCGCCGCACGCTCGCAGCCGGCGAACGTCATCCCGGGCCTGCCCGGCAACCTCGACGTGCCGCCCTACGATTTGTTCCAGTTCGACGTCGCCGCGAGCTACGAGGTCGATCTGTTCGGCCGCGTGCGCGACACCGTGCGCGCTTCGCAGGCCGATCTCGGCGCCCAGCAGGCGCTGTTCGAATCGCTGAAGCTCGCGCTGCAGGCGGACGTCGCGCGGCTCTACTTCCTGCTGCGCCAGGCCGACGCCGAGATCGAAGTCGTGCAGGAAGCGATCCGCTGGCGGCGCGAAACGCTGCGCATCCTCGAACGGCGGCTTTCGGCCGGCGACATCGGCGAGCTCGACGTCGTGCGCGCGAAGAGCGAGCTCGCGAACGCGAGGACCGATGCGCTGACGCTCGAACGCGTGCGCGCGCAGTACGAGCACGCGCTGGCGATCCTCCTCGGCCGCGCGCCGGCGGCCTTCACGCTCACCCGCGCAGAACTGTCGGCGTCGCCGCCGCCGATCCCCGCCGGCCTGCCCTCCGCGCTGCTCGAGCGCCGGCCGGACATCGCATCTGCCGAACGCCGGCTCGCGAGCGCCAACGCGCGCATCGGCGTCGCCAAGGCCGCGTTCTATCCGCTGGTGAACCTCACCGCCGATGCCGGTGTCGCCGCCAGCGACATCGGCGAGCTCTTCAAGTGGTCGGCGCGCACCTGGACCCTGGGACCGCTCGCGGCGACGCTGGTGACGCTTCCGATCTTCGACGGCGGCCGTAATCGCGCGAACCTCGAACGTGCGGAAGCGGCGCTCACGGAGGAGACGGCGAACTATCGCCAGGCCGTGCTCGGCGCGGTAGGCGAAGTCGAGGATGCGCTCGTCGGGCTGCGCACGCTCGCCGGGCAGACGGAGACCGTGCGCCTGTCGCAGGAGACGGCGGCGCGCGCGCTCGCGATTGCGCAACGCCGCTACGATGCGGGCGCGACGGGCTATCTCGACGTGATCGATGCGCAGCGCGAGGCGTTGAACGTCGATCGCCTGCGCGAGCAGATCGCCGGCGCGCGGCTCGTTTCGACGGTGGCCCTGATCCGCTCGCTGGGCGGCGGTTGGTAGGGCGCGAGGAAATGAGCGCTGTCCCTGGCAGCGCCCCCGGTTAACGCGCCGTTAAGTCGATGGCTCCTATGGTCGTGCGCGCCGACGGACATCCGCCGTCGGCCAACGCGCTCCGCCACCAGAGGATTCCCCGATGAACGCACGCCCCCTGCTCGCCTGCCTCGCCGCCGCCTCGCTGCTCGCCGCCTGCGGCAAGGAACCCGCGTCGACCGCCGCGCGCGAAGACGCCGCGAACGCCGCGCAGGAAATCAAGGAAGCCGCGAGCGCCGCGGCCGCGGCCGCGGCCAGCGCCGGCGCAGCGGCGACCGAAAGCGCCGCCGCGGCCACCGAGCGCGCGGGCGAGGCCGCCGGCAACGTCGCCGCCGACGCGAAGGACGTCGCGGCGAACGTCGTCGAGGAAACGAAGGACAAGGTCGACGCCGCGGTCGAAGCAAGCAAGGACG
>JBFWSI010000517.1:0-3646 GCA_050248455.1 Gammaproteobacteria bacterium
CGCACGAGGTCGGCGGCCGCGAGATCGTCACGGCCTATCTGCCGTCCGGTCACTACGTCGGCGAGCTCGCGCTGCTGACCGATTCGCCGCGCACCGCGACCGTCCGCGCCGCGGTCGCGACGGAGACGATCCGGCTGCACGGCACCGTGTTCAAGGTGCTGATGTCCGTCTATCCCGAGCTCGAGGCGAAGCTCAAGGAGAAGGCGCAGAAGCGCCTGCGCGACTCCGCGCGCACGCGCGGCGGCGGCGGCGCGAGCAACATGATCGAGTTCCTCGTCGAGCAGGGCGTCGGCGAAGCGACCGACGTGCTGCTGATCGACGAGGCGCTGTGCGTGCACTGTGACAACTGCGAGAAGGCCTGCGCCGACACGCACGACGGGACCTCGCTGCTCGATCGCGAGGCCGGTCCCAGCTTCGCGCACCTGCACGTGCCGACGTCCTGCCGGCACTGCGAGCATCCGCACTGCATGAAGGACTGCCCGCCCGATGCGATCCATCGCACGCCGGACGGCGAGGTCTACATCGCCGACAACTGCATCGGCTGCGGCAACTGCCAGCAGAACTGTCCCTACGGCGTGATCCAGATGGCGGTCAAAGGGCAGCGCAAGAAGACCTCGCTGTGGCAATGGCTGCTGTTCGGCAAGGGCGACGCGCCGGGCACCGAGTCGCCGCACGACGGCGAGGCGCTGGCGAAGAAGGCGGTCAAGTGCGACATGTGCAAGGACCAGCAGGGCGGGCCCGCCTGTGTGCGCGCCTGCCCGACGGGCGCGGCGATCCGCGTGAGCCCGCAGGACTTCATGGCGATGCGTCGATGAGTGCCGCCTGAATACGCCATGCACGAGTCCTTCGTCAGCTACCGGAACTTCTTCTATCTCAAGCTCGCGCTCGGCCTGTGCGCTCTCGCGATTCTCGCCTATGCGCTGCACGAGCCCGCCGATCCGCCGAACGGCGGCACCTGGCTAGGCTACACGTTGGGCACGATCGGTGCCGGACTGATAGGCTGGCTCGCCTGGTTCGGCGTGCGCAAGCGCCGCTACGGCGGCAACACGACGCTGGTCGCGGCGTGGCTGTCGGCGCACATCTATCTCGGCGGCGCGCTGCTCGTCGTCACGACCCTGCACAGCGGCTTCCAGCTCGGCTGGAACGTGCACACGCTCGCCTATGCGCTGACCTGGCTCGTCGTCGTCACGGGCTTCTACGGACTCTACACCTACGTCGCCTATCCGACCGCGATGACGGCGAATCGCGGCGGCATGACGCGCGAGCAGATGATCGCGGAGATCGCCGAGCTCGATCGCGAATGCCTGCAGCTCGCAGACGGAGTCGGCCAGGAAGCGCATCAGGTGGTGCTGCGCTCGATCGAGGAAACGGTGCTCGGCGGTGCGGCGCTCGAGCAGCTGTTCGGCGATCCGGCCCGTCGCTCTGCCAGCCAGAAGCTGTCGCAGGGGCTCGACGACATCCGGCGCAAGATCGAAGCGCGCATCGCGCGCGAGGTGCCGGACTTGAGCCAGGTGCGGGACACGGAGATGACTGCGATCGGTTTCCTCGCCGGCCAGGTGATGTCGGAAGGCACGGGCCCCGAGCGGCTCGAGAAGATCCACCGCCTGTTCGACCTGATCACGCGCAAGCGCGCGCTGGTCGAGCGCGCGCAGCGCGACATCCAGTACCAGGCGCGGCTGCAGTGCTGGCTCTACGCCCACGTGCCGTTGACGGTCGGCTTGCTGGCGGCGCTCTCGATCCACATCGTGTCCGTGTTCTTCTACTGGTAGCCGGCCGTGCGCCTCCTCGTCCGACACATCACGCGCAAGACCAAGGGCGGCGCGACGCATCACGACCAGCTGTTGAACGGCGCCCGCTTCACGCTCGGCCGCGGCACGGATCAGGACATCCATCTGCCGAATCTGCGCGTCGCCCTCGCGCACGCCGAGCTCGTCGAGGCCGCCGACGGCCGCATCCGGCTGCAGACCGGCATTGCGAGCGGCTTCCGCTACAACGGCAGCAGCGTGCAGAGCGCGATCGTCGCCGCCGGCGATCGCATCGAGATCGGAAGCTTCGTGCTCGAGTGCTCGAGCGCGCCCGGTGTCGACCTCGTCATCGATGTCGCCGAAGACGGCGCGGCCAAGGGCCGCGAGATGGAAGATGCGCTGCTGAAGCGTTCGCGGCAGTCGCTGGCCGCGGCGGGCCTGCACAAGCGGCCATGGGCCCTGGGGCTCGCGGCGACGATCGCGGTGCTGTTCCTGCTGGTGCCGCTGCTGTCCGCCGTGGTGACGCCGGTCGGCCACCTGCTGCGCAAGCTGCCGCTCGTGCCTTCCGATCATGCCTGGTCCTCGGGCGCGATCAGCCAGGCGCATGCGCACATCGCGCAGCGTTGCGAGGCCTGCCACACGACGCCTTTCATGCCGACGAAGAATGCCGCCTGCCTCGCCTGCCACGCGCAGACGCCGCACCACGTCGAGCAGCAGTTTCTCGACGCCGGTCTGTTCAAAGAGTTTCGCTGCGGCAGCTGCCATCACGAACATACCGACAAAGCCTCGATCGTGCGTCACGACGAAAAGCTCTGCGTGCGCTGTCACGCGGATCCGAAGGACGTCGTCGCCGACACGAAGATCGAGAGCGCCGAGCATTTCGGCGACAGCCATCCGCAGTTCAGGCCGACGATCCTGCGCCAGGTCGGCGACAGGAAGCTCGAGCTGCGTCTCTCGCTCGACAAGCGGGCCGAGTTGAAGGAAGAGCCGAACCTCGAATTCCCGCACGACGTGCATTTGAAGCCCGAAGGCATACGCAGCCCGACGCGCGGCGACGTGAAGCTCGGCTGCGCCGACTGCCACCGCCCCGAACCGGGCGGCGGCCTGATGAAGCCCGTGTCCTTCGACCAGCACTGCCACGAGTGCCATCGCCTGAACATCCCGGGCGACGTCGAGCGCGAAGCGCCGCACGGCGATCTGCGGGCCGCGCTGAACGCGATCGACGACTACTTCGCGGCCTGGGCGCTGCGCGGCGGCTATCCGAACGATCTCGCGCCTCGAGTCGTGCAGCTGCGCCGGCGCCCGGGCCAGGCGCTGAGCGAGCGGGAACGCGAGGACGCGCTGGCCTGGGCGCAGCGCATGTCGACGATGGCGACCTCCGAGATGCTCGGCTACACGACCTGCGGCGTCTGCCACAAGGCCGAGCCGACCGGGCAGGGCGAAGGCGCCGACGCCTGGAAGCTCGCGCCGGTGAACATCCCGCACGCGTGGTTCCCGAAATCGAAGTTCAGCCACCAGCAGCACGCGACGCAGCCCTGCAAGGACTGCCACGCGAAGGTCGAGAAGTCACAGACCAGCGCCGACATCAACCTCCCCGGCATCGAGACCTGCCGCCAGTGCCACGGCGGCGCGAACGCCGGCGAAGGCCAGCTCGCCTCGACGTGCATCACCTGCCACGAATTCCATCGCGCGCAGGAAGCGCGCGTCGAGCGCTGATCGCGTCATCGATCCTTCGGATCCCGGGTTTCGCTACGCTGCACCCGGGCTACGAGACGTCTTCGTAGCCCGTATATGGACTCCTCCCCAATGGTCAAGCGCTGTCGCGGTGTCGGGGACGCAGGCTGCATCCGTATATCCGGCCTCTAATGGGCAAGACAGTCATCGTTGCCCGGGCCCGCAGG
>JBFWSI010000518.1:0-3636 GCA_050248455.1 Gammaproteobacteria bacterium
ATGTTCGCGACGCACAGGATCACGTCGCCCTCGTATTCGCGCACGTAGGCGAGGATCTTGCGGTTGCCGGGATGGAGGAAGCGCAGGCTGCCGCGGCCGAAGGCCTGGGTCGTGCGACGCACGGCGAGCATCCGCCGCATCCAGTTCAACAGCGAGGACGGATCGCGCGCCTGGGCCTCGACGTTGACGGCCTCGTAGCCGTAGACCGCGTCCATGATCGGCGGGAAGTACAGGCGCTGCGGATCGGCGCGCGAGAAGCCCGCGTTGCGATCCGGGCTCCACTGCATCGGCGTGCGCACGCCGTTGCGATCGCCGAGGAACACGTTGTCGCCCATCCCGATCTCGTCGCCGTAATAGATGATCGGGGATCCCGGCATCGACAGCAGCAGGCTGTTGACGAGCTGGATCTTGGCGAGATCGTTGTCGAGCAGCGGCGCGAGGCGCCGCCTGATCCCCAGGTTGATGCGCGCACGCGGCTCGGCGGCGTACATGCGATACATGTAGTCGCGCTCGCGGCTCGTCACCATCTCCAGCGTCAGCTCGTCGTGGTTGCGCAGGAAGATCGCCCACTGGCAGGCGGCCGGGATGTCCGGCGTCTGGTCCATGATCTCGACGATCGGGTGACGCTCCTCCTGCGCGATCGCCATGTAGATACGCGGCATCAGCGGGAAATGGAAGGCCATGTGGCACTCGTCGCCGTCGGCGAAGTAGTCGCGCACGTCCTCGGGCCACTGGTTCGCCTCGGCGAGCAGCATGCGATCGCCGTAGTGCTCGTCGATCACGCGGCGGATCTGCCGGATCACCGCGTGCGTCTCGGGCAGGTTCTCGTTGTTCGTGCCCTCGCGCTCGCAGAGGTAGGGGATGGCGTCGAGGCGCAGGCCGTCGACGCCCATGTCCAGCCAGTAGCGCATCGCCCGGATCACCGCCTTCAGCACGTGCGGGTTGTCGTAGTTCAGATCGGGCTGGTGCGAGAAGAAGCGGTGCCAGTAGTACTCGCCGGCCACCGCATCGAAGCTCCAGTTCGAGGATTCGGTGTCGGTGAAGATGATCCGCGTGCCGGTGTAGCGCTGCGGATCGTCGCTCCACACGTAGTAGCCGCGCTTCTTCGAGCCGCGCGGCGCGCGGCGCGCGGCCTGGAACCACGCGTGCTGATCGGAAGTGTGGTTGACGACGAGCTCGGTGATCACGCGCAGCCCGCGGCGGTGGGCTTCGCGCACGAAGTGACGGAAGTCCTGCAGGCTGCCGTAGGGCGGGTGGACGTCGTGATAGTCGGCGATGTCGTAGCCGTCGTCGCGCCCCGGCGAAGGGTAGAACGGCAGCACCCAGATCGCGTCGACGCCGAGATCGCGGATGTAGTCGAGCTTGCTGGTGAGGCCGGGGAAGTCGCCGATGCCGTCGCCGTTGCTGTCGAAGAAGGCCCTGACGTGGACTTCGTAGATCACGACGTCCTTGAACCACTGCGGCGGTCGCAACGGCGCCGGGGCCGCGCGACGGAGCTGTTCGGTCGTGAGGTCGTCCGGGTTCATCGCGGCGGCCTGCCTCCCTCAGAGAAAATAGTCGAAGTCCTGCTCGCGCCGGACGTGCCGGCGCAGCGCGAGGACGTGCGCGGGCCCCTGCGCGGGATCGAGCGCGACGAAGTTGCGCGCGCCGCGCCACAGATAGCGCGCCCCGGACAGCAGATCGTGAGCCTGGAACGGCGCATCGGCGGCGATGCCGAGCGCCTCGAGATCGAGCTCGAGCCAGCCCGCCTGCGGATGGTGGACATCGAGGTTCACCACGCACAGCACGCAATCCTCGCGTGCCGGCGTGCACTTGCTGTAGCAGAGCAGGGCGTCGTTGTCGATCGCATGGAAGACGAGCGTGCGATCGGCCTGCAGCGCAGGATGTTCGCGGCGCACGCGATTGAGATGCGCGATATAGGCGCACAGCGTGTCCGCGCGCTCGAGATCCCAGTGGCGCTGCTGGTACTTCTCCGAATCGAGATATTCCTCGGTGCCCGGCGCGCGTGCCGTGTGCTCCATCAGCTCGAACGCGGGGCCGTAGATGCCGTAGCTCGCACCCAGCGTGGCGGCCAGGGTCACGCGCAGCAGGAAGCCCGCGCGGCCCGAGTACTGCAGGTGCTCGGGCAGGATGTCCGGCGTGTTCGGCCACAGATTGGGCCGGAAGTACTCGGCCGGCTCGCCCTGCGTCAGCGCCGTGAAGTAGTCCGTCAGCTCGCGCTTGCCCGTGCGCCAGGTGAAATAGGTATAGGACTGCGTGAAGCCGAGCTTGGCGAGGCGCTGCATCACCTTCGGCCGCGTGAAGGCTTCGGAAAGAAAGATCAGCTCGGGGTGCTCGCGCTTCAGATCGGCGATCAGCCACTCCCAGAAGCCGAAGGGCTTGGTGTGCGGATTGTCGACGCGGAAGATGCGCACGCCCTCGGCGACCCACGACGCGACGACCTTGCGCAGCTCCTCCCACAGCGCACGCCAATCCTCGGACTCGAAATCGAAGGGATAGATGTCCTGGTACTGCTTCGGCGGATTCTCGGCGTAGCGGATGCTGCCGTCGGGCCGGCGCAGGAACCAGGCCGGATGCTCGCTGACGTAGGGATGGTCGGGGCTGCACTGGAACGCGACATCGAGCGCGATCTCGATGCCCAGCGCGCGCGCCTGGGCGAGCAGCTGGCGGAAATCCTCGCGCGTGCCGAGCGCGGGATGGATCGCGTCGTGGCCGCCGTCGGCCGCGCCGATCGCCCAGGGGCTGCCGGGATCGTCCGGTCCCGCCTGCACCGCGTTGTTCGGTCCCTTGCGATGACGGACGCCGATCGGGTGGATCGGCGGCAGATAGAGCACGTCGAAGCCCATGCCGGCGACATAGGGCAGGCGCGCGGCGACGTCGCGAAAATTGCCGTGGCGCGCGGGATCGGGCGAGGCCGAGCGCGGGAACATCTCGTACCAGCTCGAATGGCGCGCGCGCGGCAGGTCGACCACGACCTCGTAGGCGCGGGACGAGCGCGCGATCGCGTGCGCGGCGGGGCGCGCGCGCATCAGCGCCGCGAGCCTCGGATCGGCGGCGACGGCGAGGCGCGCATCGACGTCGAGCGCCGGATCGCGCAGGCGCCGCGCGTAGTCGGCGAGCGGCGCGGCTTCGCGGCGTTGCGCGGCGGCGTCGACGAGCGCGGCGCCGCGCCGCCATTCGATGTCGAGATCCTGGCCCGCGGCATGCCGCTTGACGAGATCGCGCCGCCAGGTCTCGAAGTGATCGACCCACGCGCGCACCGCGTACAGCCAGCGACCCAGCGCATCGGGTGTGAAGCTCGCCTGCCAGCGATCGTTGCCGAGCGCGCGCATCGGCGCGAGCTGCCAGCGCGGCGCGTCCCGTCGGCGGTAGAGCAGTTGCACGGCGATGCAGTCGTGACCGTCGGCGAAGACGTCGGCCTCGACGCTGACCGCTTCGCCGACGATGCGCTTGATCGGGAAGCGGCCGCCGTCGATCTGCGGGCAGACGTCCTCGATCACGGCGCGGACGCGGCCGTCGATCTCCGGCGCGCGCGCGCGCGGCGAGGCGAGGGTGGAGGCCGGCGCGGTGCTCATGCGCGCTTCAGGAACAGCGCCGACAGCGGCGGCAGCGACAGGCATAGCGACTGGTAGCGGC
>JBFWSI010000519.1:0-3635 GCA_050248455.1 Gammaproteobacteria bacterium
GAGCCGCGGCGACTACGCGGTCCTCGTCAACAGCGATTCACGGCATTACGGAGGCACGGACGTCGGCGGCGCGCGCGCGACGGCGGATGCCGTGCCCGCGCACGGGCTGCCGGCGACCAGCCTCGTCGATCTGCCGCCGCTGGGCGGGCTGGTGCTGCGGCTCTCGTCCTGAGGGTGCTTGGGAAAGCGACTCGAATGCTCGCGCACTCGAGTCGCGAGCGAGCCATTCATGGCCCGCGGAAACTCCGCTTCTGCGGAGTTTCCTCAGCGTGTCGCGCGCCGCATCACGCTGGCCGAGGCGTTCGCGAGCAGATCGCGCCAGAACTCCTTGCGCTTCTCCGTGTAGTTGCCGAGCAGGCGGCAGATCGCCATCGTCAGCACGAACAGCAGCACGCCGCTCCAGGCTTCTCTCGGCTCGAGCGGCAGCACCGCGGCAAGGAACTGCAGCACGGGGTAGTGGAAGAGGTAGATCGAGAAGGTGTAGCCGGCCCAGTCTCGGATCGGGCGCTCGAAGCGCGTCAACAACGGCGCGAGCCGCGGCGCCACGGCCTGCACGCCGATGAAGTTGCAGGCGACCAGGATGCCGATCACATAGGCGCTGAGGAATTCATCGGACCACTTCAGTTCGTCGACGACGAAGCCCTTGCCGAGCCAGTCATAGGTGAAGTGCAGCAGCGCATCGCGCAGCCCGAACCCGCGGAACGCCGCATACGCGGCGATCGAGCCGAGGAACAGCACCCAGCCCAGGCGCTCGCCGGCGGGCCGCCGGTTGTTGAGACGGTAGACGGCGACGCCCAGCAGCCAGATCGGAAACAGGAGCAGGATTTTCGGCCCGACCAGCGCGAGCAGCGCCGCGACCCACAGCGCCCGCTTGCCGCCGCGCAGGAAGAAGGCGGCGGCGAAGATCATGTAGTACCAGAACTCGTAGCCCAGCGACCAGTACGGGCCGTTGGTGAACAGCCGCACCGAATGGAACCAGAGCTCGTTGGTGAACGTCAGCGCGTGCAGCACGCGGCCGATCGGGTCCGAGCCCTGGAACCAGAATCCGGCGTAGAGCGCGGGGTCGATCAGGCGGCCGAGATGATCGAGCACCACGGTCAGCACGATCGCCGGCAGCGCGACGGAATAGAGCCGTGCGCAGCGGTTCAGCAGATAGGAACCGAACTCGCGATCGCGCGTCGCGACGGTGTGCGCGATCACGTAGCCGGACAGCACGAAGAACACCATCACCGCGTCGTTGCCGTAGGTGCGCCATTCGATGATGAGGCCGCCGGTGAAGCGCTTGTAGGCGAGATGCGTCAACAGCACCACGACCGCGGCGAGGAAGCGCACGAGGTCGAGATATATCGACGTCGTGCGGTTCACCGCGGCAGGGCGTCCCGCGCCGCGCGCGCCGGCAGCCGGCGACGCAGGTGGCCGCGCAGGATGCGCGCACTGTTGGTGAAGGGCACGAGGTAGGCGGCGAGCAGGGTCGGGTGGATGTTCGCGTCCTCGCCGGTCAAGCCGAACTCGAGGCGTTCCGGCTCGCGGCCCGGCAGGTACAGCGTCCCGAACAGCCAGTCCCACAGCGCGAACAGCTCGCCGTAGTTGCGGTTGTAGTGGCGCGGATCCTTGCTGTGGTGGATCTGGTGCTGCGCGGGGCTGATGAAGATGCGGCCCAACACCGGCCCGAAGGACCACCAGATGTGCGAATGGCGCAGGTTCGCGCCGAGCACGTGGAACACCGAGAACACGAAGTTCGCGCCGAACAGCGTGACGGCGACGGGCGCGTCGGCGAACAACCAGGCGATGACGCCCATGAACGGGCCGACGAGCGCGAGATCCAGCGCTCTCGACAGCACGTTGTAGACGGGGTGCTTGCGGTAGACGGTGAAGGGCGTCAGCACTTCGGCGCTGTGGTGCACCTTGTGGAACTCCCACAGCAGCGGGAAACGGTGCGACGCGGCGTGGATGGCCCAGGTCGAGAAATCGCTGACGAGCGCGAAGACGATCGTGAAGGCGATGAGCATCCCGGGTGTCCATTCGGCGCGAAGGCCGGGGCCGGCCGCATGCACCAGACCTTGCTGGACCAGCGTCGCGACGGCCGCGATCGACGCGCTGCCGAGCACCAGCCGGGCGAGCAGTCCGCTCGGGCCGAGGATGCGGTTGGCGAGCAGGAGCTTGTAGTCCAGCAGCGCCGAGGGATGGGTATACATGTCCTTCGGCAGCACGAAGCCCAGCGCTGCGCGCCAGCCGCCGCCGCTGTGGCGGTAATGACGATGCCACAGCCAGAGGCCGAGCAGCACGAAGCTCAAGAGATATAACCAGTAGAAGCGGTTGCCGCCGTCCAGCGTCCAACCCGCGAGCTCGACGGCATTGCCGTAACTGCGTTCCACGAAGTCCCGTAGCCAGCTCGGCCCGTACGTGAAATCAGGCATTGCGCGCTCTCGTCCGTTGCGAAGGGTGGCGATCGACACGAGGTGCTTAGAGACAGCACGTTCCGTGCCAGACGATGTCGCTGGCGAGGATAACAGAACCAAACTGAATCAGACTTGAATTCGAGGAAGCAACGGCGCGTGCCGCTGTCGGCGTCGAGATCGCGTCGACGTCGGGCAGTCTGTGTACACTGCGGCGGAAAGCCGGCCGCCGCCCGCGACGCCTCGCATCGATGACGATGAATTTCGCCGAACGCCCCGATCATGCCGCCGACAGCGCGCGCGGCCTAGGCGCGCGCGCTGTCGCCGCGGCGCGCAGCGTGTGGGTCAGCGTGATCGTCAATCTGCTGCTGAGCGCGCTGCAGATCACGGCCGGCGTATATGCGAAGTCGCAGGCCCTGATCGCCGACGGCATCCATTCGGCTTCGGATCTCGTGGCCGACTGCGTGGTGCTCGTCGCTTCCCGCCACAGCCACAAGGCTGCCGATCACGATCATCCCTACGGCCACCAGCGTTTCGAGAACGCCGCCTCGCTCGTGCTCGGCGCGCTGCTGCTCGCCGTCGGCGTGGGCATGCTGTGGTCGGCCTTCCAGAAACTGCAGGATCCCGCATCGGTCGCGCGCGTGCACCTCGTCGCGCTGTGGGTGGCGGCGACGGTGCTCGTCGCGAAGGAAGTGCTGTTCCGCTACCTGCTCGCGATCGCCAAGCGCGTGAAGTCCGGCATGCTGGTCGCGAACGCCTGGCATGCGCGCTCCGACGCGGCCTCGTCGCTGGTCGTCGGCCTCGGCGTCGCGGGCAATCTCGCGGGCTATCCGCTGCTCGATCCGATCGCGGCGTCGATCGTCGGCTTTCTCGTCGCACGCATGGGCTGGTCCTTCGGCTGGAATGCGCTGCACGACCTGATGGATCGTGCCGTGGACGACGTGGAAGTCGCCGCCATCCGCGAGACCCTGCGCGAAACGCCGGGCGTCGCCGGCGTGCACGACGTCCGCACGCGCCGGATGGGCGACATGATCGTCGTCGATGCGCACATCGAGGTCGATGCGAGCATCACGGTGGAGCAGGGGCACGCCATCGCCGTCGCCGCGCGCGCTCGCGTGATGCAGCGGCACCGCGTGCTGGATCTGATGACGCACGTCGATCCGTATAAGCGGCCGGACTTGGATCACACCCCATCGGCCGGCAATGCGGTTCGCTGAACGTGTCGGTACTCAGTGCTGG
>JBFWSI010000520.1:0-3625 GCA_050248455.1 Gammaproteobacteria bacterium
AGGCGCGCGCGAAGGTCGGCAGCATCCAGGCGACACCGGAGCTGATCGACGATCCCGCCAAGTTCCAGCAGTTCCAGGCCGCGCAGGGCGAGCTGTCGAGCGCGCTGTCGCGGCTGCTGGTCGTCGTCGAGCGCTATCCGGATCTGAAGTCCGATGCGAACTTCCGCGATCTGCAGGCGCAGCTCGAAGGCACCGAGAACCGGATCGCCGTCGCGCGCAAGCGCTACATCGAGGCCGTGCAGGAATACAACGTCACGGTGCGCAGCTTCCCGTCGAATCTCACCGCGCTGGTGTTCGGCTTCAAGACCAAGCCGAGCTTCACGGTCGAGAACGAGGCGACGATCGCCAAGCCGCCGGAAGTGAAATTCAACCTGGGCGGCGATGCAGGAAGCAGCCAGGGTGACGCCGGCCGCTGAGGCCCGCGCCGGCGCGTCGCGTCGCGCGCCGGTTTTCGCGCTCTTCCTTGCGCTGCTGGGCTGGGCGCTCGCGGCGCGCGCCGAAGTGGCCGTGCCGCCGCTAGCCGCCCGCGTCAACGACACCGCCGGCTTGCTCGACGCCGCGAGACGCGACGCGCTGGAAGCGCGGCTCGCGGCCTTCGAGGCCGAGCGCGGCACGCAGCTCGTCGTGCTGACCTTGCCGAGCACCGACGGCGAGCCGATCGAGTCCTTCGCGCTGCGCGTCGCCGAAGCCTGGCGCATCGGTCGCGAGAACGTCGACGACGGCGCGATCCTCGTCGTCGCGCGCGACGATCGGCGCGTGCGCATCGAAGTCGGCTACGGCCTCGAAGGCGTGCTGACCGATGCGACCAGCAAGCGCATCATCGAGGAGACAGTGGTGCCGGCGTTCCGCGCCGGCGACTACGCCGGCGGCATCGAGGCCGCGATCGCGCGCATGATGCAGGTCGCGGCCGGCGAAGCGCTGCCGCCGCCGGCGCCGGCGCGTGCCGGCGATGTGGATCCGTATGCGCTGGCGCTGTTCTTCGCCTTCTTCTTCGCCATCGCGCTGCAGGGCCTGCGTCTCGCGCCGCTGCGCGCGGCCGGCGCGGCCGCGGCCGCCGGCGGCACCACGCTGCTGCTGACGCAGGTCGCGGCCGCGACGGGGTTGTCCGCCCTCGCCGCCGCCGTGCTCGCGAGCCTGTTCGGCGGGCGCGGTGGCCACGGCCGGCGCTGGGCCAGCCACCGGCGCTACGGCGGACGCGAGCCCGGCGGCTGGATCCCGGGCGGCTTCGGCGGTGGTTTTGGCGGTGGATTCGGCGGCGGCGGCTTCGGAGGAGGGGGCGGCGGCTTCGGCGGCGGCGGCGCCTCGGGGAACTGGTGAGCATGCTGTCACGCCTGTGGCGCCATCTGCTCACCACTCGCGCGGCGGCCGAGCGCGCGTTTCCGCCGGCGACGCTCGCCGCGATCGAGCAGGCCATCGTCGCCTCGGAACGCCGGCACGCGGCCGAAATCCGCTTCGTGCTGGAGCCGGCCCTCGCCTGGCACGAAGTCCGCGACGGTCTCGCGCCGCGTGCGCGCGCGCTGCAGCTGTTCGCCGAGCTCGGCGTATGGGACACGGCGGCGAACAACGGCGTGCTGATCCACGTGCTGTATGCCGATCATGCGATCGAGATCGTCGCCGACCGCGGCTTCGCGAGCGTCACGCCCGCGATCTGGCGCGAGATCTGCGCGAGCGCCGAAGCCGAATTTCGAGCCGCCCGCTTCGAGGCCGGCAGCCTCGCGCTGATCGAGCGCGTCGGCACACTCGCAGCGGAGCTGTTTCCGCCGACCGACGGCGGCAGCGACGAGCTGCCGAACACGCCGCTATGGCTGTGACGCCGCCGCCGGCGTCACGGCGCTCGCGCGTACGCTGACTTCATGGTGCCGGCCGCGTCGGCCGCTGTGCCCGACTGCTGAGCACGACATGAGCCTCGACGAGTGGCCGGCGCGCTCCGGACTCGATGTTGGCCCGAGCCTGCCGGATGTTGTCCCGCTCGGCACTTCGTTACCGTGACGCCCGCTTCTACCCTGTGATCTCCTACACACCGGGACGCAGCCGGCATGCAGCTCCGCCAAGTCAGAAACGCGACCTTGCTCATCGACTACGCGGGCAAGCGATTCCTGACGGATCCCTGGTTTGCGCCCAAAGGGGCGATACCGGGCTTCGAGGGCACGCCGAACAGCCATCTGCGCAATCCGACCGTCGACCTGCCGCTGCCGATCGGCGAACTGACGGACGTGGACGCGGTGATCCTGACCCATGCGCACCCCGATCATTGGGACGACACGGCGGCCGCAGCGCTGCGCAAGGACCTGCCCTTCTTCGTGCAACACTTCGGCGATCGCGAAATCATCAGGGCGGCGGGCTTCACGGACGTGCGGATCCTGACCGGCAACCCGGCGTTCGAAGGCGTCAAGCTGATCAAGACGGGCGGACAGCATGGGTCGGACGCCTTGCTGCAGGCTGCCTACGACCTGCTGGGAGAAGTCTGCGGCGTCATCCTGCAGCATCCCTCGGAGAAGAGCCTTTATCTCGCAGGCGATACGGTGTTCAACGCCTATGTCGAAGGAACCCTCAGCACGTTCCGGCCCGAGGTCGTCGTGCTCAACTGCTGCGATGCGCAGGTCAGCGGTTTCGGCTCCATCATCATGAGCAAGGAGCACGTGCACGAGGTATGCCGCCGCGCGCCCGACGCGACGATCGTGGCCAGCCACATGGAGGCCGTGAATCACGCCACGCTCACGCGCTCGGCACTTCGCCGCTATCTCTCGGAGCATCGGCTCGACGAGCGAGTGCGGGTACCCGAAGACGGCGAGACCCTGGTTCTTTGAGCAGGCGCCCAGGTCGACCGGGCATGAATGCCGGCGACAGGAGAAACGAGCATGTCACGCGAGCGGAACAAACGGCTGGTGAGGCGCTTCTACGAGGCCATCGAGCGCGGTGATTTCGATGCATTGAACGACATGGTGCATCCGGAGTTCGTGTTCTATAACCAGGTCGACGTGCCGAGGCCCGGCGTGCAGGGCCTGATCGATGCGGAAAAAAAGAATTTCGACGCGTTCGAGCGCTTTCGGTTTCCCATCGAGACCTTGGTGGCGGAAGGCGACAAGGTCGCGGCCTACATGTTGTTCGAAGGAAAGGGCTATCGCTCCGATGCCTTCGGGGTGCCGGCGAGCGGCAAAGGGCTGCGCATCTCGCTCATGATGTTGCTCACCATCAAGGACGGCAAGATTGCCGAGAAGCGGGCTCACTTCGACGTCGGCGACATCCGTCGGCAGCTCGCGGCGACCTGAACATCACTCCACTCGATCTCCTGGCGAGCAATCGAGGAGGACACCCGCGCGACGGTTCATCGGCTTCCGCTCTCGAGGCGTTCTGAAGCTCGCACGCCATGTGCTGGGTGATACGCCAAAGGCCTCGCGGAAATGCTGCCTGAGCGCGGCGACGGAACCGAAGCCCACGGTCTGCGAGATCGCGTCGATGGAAACCTCGGAAGACTCCAGCAGGCTTTGCGCCATGGCGAGGCGCTCCGTGAGCAGCCAGGCCTTGACCGTCGTGCCGGTGAGCGCCCGGAAATGGCGGGTGAAGCTGCGGCGACTCATCCGGACCTGGTCTGCGAGGTCGTCCAGGCTGTGCGGTTCGGCCAGTC
>JBFWSI010000521.1:0-3615 GCA_050248455.1 Gammaproteobacteria bacterium
CCGGATCGCCACGTCGTCGTCGTCGACGGCGACGGCGCGGCGCTGATGCGCATGGGCAACTTCGCGACCCTGGGCACCTACGGCCCGGCGAATCTTTCGCACCTCGTGCTCGACAACGAGGCGCACGACTCGACCGGCGCGCAGGCGACCGTCACGCGCCACGTCGACTTCGCCGGCATCGCGCACGCGGCCGGTTATGCCGCAGCCTGGCGCGGCCGCGAGGCCGCCGACGTCGGCGCCTTCCTGACGCGCCCACGGCGCGGCGGCGCCGGGTTGCTGCACCTGAAGATACGCACGGGCACGCGCGAGGATCTGCCGCGCCCGACCGTCGCGCCGGCGGAGGTCGCGCGGCGGCTGATGAGGCATCTCGCGGAGCAGTCATGAAGCACATCCTGCTGAACCCGGGCCCCGTCACGCTCAGCGCGCGCGAGCGCAATGCCTTGCTGAAGCCCGATCTCTGCCACCGCGAGCCGGAGTTCTCGACGCTGCAGCAGTCGATTCGCGAGTGCCTGCTCGCGGTCTACGGCCTCGACGGCGCGGACTGGGCGGCGATCCTCATGACGGGCTCGGGCACGGCGGCGGTGGAGGCGATGATCTCGAGCCTGGTCCCGCGCGACGGCGTGCTGCTCGTCGCCGAGAACGGCGTCTACGGCGAGCGCATCCGGACCATGGCCCAGCGCCACGGCATCGACACGATCGCGGTGGTCGCGGACTGGCAGGGGACCATCGACGTCGCCGGTGTCGGCGAGGCCCTGCAGGCCAACCCGCGCGTCACGCACGTCGCCGTCGTCCATCACGAGACGACGACGGGGCGCCTGAACGAGCTCGCGCCGCTCGCCGCCGCGTGTCGTGAGCATCGCGTGCAGATGTTGATCGACACCGTCAGCAGCTTCGGCGCCGAGGACATCGATTTCGCGCAGTGGCCCGTCGCGGCCTGCGCGGCGACGGCGAACAAGTGCCTGCACGGCGTGCCGGGCACTTCCTTCGTGCTCGCGCAGCGCGCCGCGATGGCGGCGGCCTCGCCGAAGCGCACGCTCTACCTCGACCTCGAAGCCTATCTCGCCAACCAGGACGGCGGCGGCACGCCGTTCACGCAGTCGGTGCAGACTTTCTACGCCCTCGACGAGGCGCTCGCGGAATTCTTCGACGAAGGCGGCTGGACCGCGCGCCGCGCGCGCTACCGTACACGGCAGGCGGCAATACGCGAGAAGCTACAGGCACTGGGCGTCGAGCCCCTGCTGCCGGCGGCGGAGTCCTCCTGCGTGCTGCAGGCATTCCGGCTGCCGGCCGGCGTCAGCTACTCCGCGCTGCATGACGGCCTCAAGGCGCGCGGCTTCGTGATCTATGCCGGCCAGGGCAAGCTCGCGGCCGGCATCTTCCGGATTTCGGCGATGGGCGAGATCGGCGATGCCGATCTCGCGCGTCTGCTCGACGCGCTAAGCGCCGAGCTCGCGCGTTGAGCTCGTAGGTTGGGCTGACGAAGGAAGCCCAACATCGGGCGCTTCAACGTGGATGGCGGTGTCGTAGCCCGGGTGGAGCGCGCAGCGCGTAACCCGGGATTCGGCACCCGCCGTAATCTCAAGCATCCGAGAAGACACCGCGCGGTGCGAGCCGTGCATGGCCGAAAGCTTTTGCGTATCGGGCATGCCCGATCCCGGGTTCCGCTACGCTGCACCCGGGCTACGAAAGCTGGGCACCGAGCCCGTGCGCTCAGCCGACGCTCTTCAGCGTGCGCTCGCCGGTCGCGCGCTCGAGGTGACGGCGCACCGCGGCTTCGACCTGATCGACGGTGAGACCGGCTTCGCGCAGCATGTCCTCGCGCGCGCCGTGTGGGAGGAAGCAGTCGGGCAGGCCCAGGTGCAGCACGTGGCAGGCCATGCCGTTCGCGGCCAGCGCTTCCGTCACCGCACCGCCGGCACCGCCCTGGATCGTGTTCTCGTCGAGCGTGACGAGCAGATCGTGCGTCTGCGCGAGATCGAGCACCAGCGCTTCGTCGAGCGGTTTGATGAAGCGCATGTTGACGACCGTCGCATCGAGCTTGTCGCCGACTTCCTGCGCGAGCGGCACGAGGCTGCCGAAGCCGAGCAGCGCGACGCGCCGTCCCTGCCGCTTGATCTCGGCCTTGCCCAGCGGCAGGGCCGTCATCTCCTTCTCGAGCGCGACTCCGGGGCCGCTGCCGCGCGGATAGCGCACGGCGGCAGGACCGTCGTACATGAAGCCCGTGTAGAGCATCTGCCGGCATTCGTTCTCGTCGGCCGGCGCCATCAGCACGATGTTCGGCAGGCAGCGCAGGAAGGAGACGTCGAAGCTGCCGTTGTGCGTCGGGCCGTCGGCGCCGACGCAGCCCGCGCGATCGAGCGCGAAGAGCACCGGCAGGTTCTGGGTCACGACGTCGTGCACGACCTGGTCGTAGCCGCGCTGCAGGAAGGTGGAGTAGATCGCGACCACCGGCTTGAGGCCGTCGCAGGCCATGCCGGCCGCGACCGTCACCGCGTGCTGCTCGGCGATCGCGACGTCGAAGTAGCGATCGGGATGCTCGCGCTCGAAGCGCACGAGGCCCGAGCCTTCGCGCATCGCCGGCGTGATCCCGATGAGGCGCTTGTCGAGCTTCGCCATGTCGCAGATCCAGTCGCCGAAGATTTCGCTGTAGCTCGGCTTGGCCGGCTTGCTCGATGGCTGGATGCCGACCTGCGGATCGAAGGGCGACACGCCGTGATACTTGACGGGATCTTCCTCGGCCGGCGCGTAGCCCTTGCCCTTGCGCGTGATGATGTGCAGGAACTGCGGGCCGTTGAGCTCGCGCAGATTGCGCAGCGTCGACAGCAGCGTCGGCAGGTGATGACCGTCGATCGGCCCGATGTAGTTGAAGCCGAATTCCTCGAACAGCGTGCCGGGCATCACCAGCCCCTTGACGTGCTCCTCGGCGCGGCGCGCGAGCTCCCAGACGCTGGGCATCTGCGACAGCACTTTCTTGCTGCCTTCGCGGACCGTCGTGTACAGCTTGCCCGATAGGAGCTGGGCGAAGCGGTTGGACAGGGCGCCGACGTTCGGCGAGATCGACATGTTGTTGTCGTTGAGGATGACGAGCAGGTCGGCGCCGATGTCGCCGGCATGGTTCAGCGCTTCGAAGGCGAGGCCCGCGGTCAGGCCGCCGTCGCCGATGACGGCGACCGCCCGCCGCCGGCTGCCGGTCTGGCGGGCCGCGATGGCCATGCCGAGCGCGGCGCTGATCGAGGTGCTGGAATGGCCGACCCCGAAGGTGTCGTAGACGCTCTCTTCCCGTTTCGGGAAAGGCGCAAGTCCCTGATATTGGCGGATGGTCCGCATGCGGTCGCGGCGACCGGTGAGGATCTTGTGCGGGTAGGCCTGGTGGCCGACGTCCCACACGATGCGGTCTTCGGGCGTGTTGTAGAGGTAATGCAGGGCGACCGTGAGCTCCACGGTGCCGAGGCCCGCCGCGAAGTGCCCGCCGCTCTGGCTGACCGACTCGAGGAGGTAGGCCCGCACTTCCCTGGCCACCTGCTCGAGCTGTGCCTCGGGAAGCTGCCGGAGGTCCTGCGGCGTATCGATCCGCGACAGCAGCGGATACTGGTTTTGATCGGTCATGTGTTCCAC
>JBFWSI010000522.1:0-3609 GCA_050248455.1 Gammaproteobacteria bacterium
GCCAGTTCGGCGAGCTCGGCTTCCTCGGCTGCACCCTCCCCGAAACCTACGGCGGCGCCGGCCTCAACTACGTCGCCTACGGCCTCATCGCCCGCGAGGTCGAGCGCGTCGACTCCGGCTTCCGCTCCGCGATGAGCGTCCAGTCCAGCCTCGTCATGCACCCCATCTACGCCTACGGCACCGAGGCCCAGCGCAGGAAGTACCTGCCCAGGCTCGCCAGCGGCGAGTGGATCGGCTGCTTCGGCCTCACCGAGCCCGACCACGGCTCGGACCCCGGCGGCATGAAGACGCGTGCGCGCAGCGTCCCCGGCGGCTATGCGCTGACGGGCGCGAAGATGTGGATCACCAATTCCCCGCTCGCGCAGGTGCTGGTGGTATGGGCCAAGACCGACGACGGCGTCATCCGCGGCTTCGTGCTCGAGCGCGGCATGCAGGGCCTGTCGACGCCGAAGATCGAGGGCAAGTTCTCGCTGCGCGCCTCGACCACCGGCGAAATCGTCATGGACGAGGTGTTCGTGCCCGAAGAGAACCTGCTGCCGAACGTGAAGGGCCTGCGCGGGCCGTTCGGCTGCCTGAACCGCGCGCGCTACGGCATCGCCTGGGGCGCGATGGGGGCGGCGGAGTTCTGCTGGCAGGCGGCGCGCCAGTACACCCTGGACCGCCGGCAGTTCGGCCGCCCGCTGGCGGCCAACCAGCTGATCCAGAAGAAGCTCGCCGACATGCAGACCGAGATCACGCTCGGGCTGCAGGGCGTGCTGCAGCTCGGCCGCCTGATCGACCGGGGCCAGGGCGCGCCGGAAGCGATCTCGCTGATGAAGCGCAACAACTGCGGCAAGGCGCTGGACATCGCGCGCGTGGCGCGCGACATGCACGGGGGCAACGGCATCTCGGACGAGTTCCACGTGATCCGCCACGTGCTGAACCTGGAGGCCGTCAACACCTACGAAGGCACGCACGACGTGCACGCCCTCATCCTCGGCCGCGCCCAGACCGGACTGCAGGCCTTCACCGGCTGAGGCGCGCTCGCGGCCGGCCGGACATGGGACACGGCGAGCCCCGCGACTGCGGGGCTTCTCATGCGGCCCGTTTGCTTGCCGCCGCTCAAAACCGCTCGCGCAACGGCAGACGCGCTTCGAAGCGGCTGCCGCAGCCGGGTCCGTCGCTGAAGGCCTCGATGCTGCCGCCATGCAGCTCCGCGATTTCTCGCGCGAGCCACAATCCGATCCCCAGCCCCTGCGTGCGCATGTGTCGCGGGCTGTCCGCCTGCGTCAGCCGCGCGAATATCGAGCGCAGTTTGTCCGCCGGAATGCCAATCCCGGTATCCGCCACCATCACGGTGACGTCGTGCTCGCCGCGCGCCACGCTCACTGCGATCCGCCCGCCCGGGGGCGTGAACTTGCAGGCGTTGGTCAGGAGGTTGCAGAACAGCTGCTTCAATCTGAGCGCATCGCCTCGAACCCCGATGGATTCGGGCGGAAGCTGGCTCGTCAGCGCGTGATTTCGTGCGTCGGCCTTCGGTGTGATCGTCGCGAGGGCATCGCGCAGCACTTCGATCACGTCGACGTTCGTCCACTGCAGTTCGAGCTTGCCGGAACGTATGCGTCCCGCATCGTTCAGGTCGTCGACGAGACGGGACAGCGTATCCAGCTGCCGCTCCATGATCGCCGCGATCTTGTCCGTCGCCGGGCTGGCCTGCGCGCGCAGTAACGGCACGCAGTGGATGAGCGGCGCCAGTGGATTGCGGAGCTCGTGCGCGAGCGTGGCGAGGAACTCGTCCTTGCGTTGGTCGGCCTCGTGGAGCTCTTTCATCATGCGTCGCTCGGCAGTGACCTCGCGCACGATGATGGCGACTCGGCCGTCTCCGGCGTCGTTCCCGGGCAGCGGAAACCAGCTTTCCATCCAGCAGCGCAGTTCGCCGGGAGATTGTGCGGTTTCCGCTTCGAGCAGCATGTCGACGACGGGCGTGCGCGAGTTCAGGGCATGGTGTATCGCCTCGGCGGCCCGCGCGTAGAGATCCGGCACCACCTCGGCGACGGTGCGACCGATGTGTTCCTCGACCGAAACGCCGTTCATCGCGGCGAGCGTCTCGTTCACCACCAGGAAGGTACCGCTGCGGTCGAGCACGCACATGCCGACAGGCGCGTGTTCGACGAGCGCGGCAAGCGCATGCAGGTAGGCTGGCCCACTCAGCGCGTGAGGCAATTCTCTTGCCGTGCTGCTTGTTCGGCTTTCTCGAACTCCTGTAGACATACCTTGGACGATCGCCTCGCTGGCACTCAAGCACGGCCGGGCGCGGCGGGCCGCGGTCGGCGCCTGGCATGCACGAAAGTATTCGATATCCAGCATACGATCCTGTTCGGCGCGTGCCACCTCGGTCGGATTAGCAACTTCCCTGTCCTACGCTTGGCGCTCGCATTCACCTACGTCGCGAGCCATTGCGCTCCCATCTGCCGGATCGGCCTTTCGCGGGCCGTCATGCGTCTTCGGGGACCCCGCCGTCCGCCGATAGCGGCAGCTCCCGGTCTATGCGCTCCGTGTCGATCCCCTGTATCGCGAGCAGATGGCGCGCGAGCCGGTAATAGCGAACGACGGCCGCTCTTTCCTCTGCGATGCCGTTATCGACTTCGATAGCTTCGAGAGCGCGCGCCGACAGCCACACGGCAGGCTCGGTGCCGATGACGATCCACGCGCCGAGCGCGCTTGCCGACCGGGCGGCCGTCACAGCGGCGCCGAGCGAACGCGTCCCGGCTACCGTGATTTCGGATCCGGTCTCGGGATCGAAGACGACGACGCGGTATCGAGGCATTGGACCAGCGCAGGCAGAGGCAGTGCCGCGAAACTAATCCATGCCGGCGAGTTTGCGCTGACCTGCGTCATGCGCGGCGTATCGCAACGTAAGCGCTGTCGAACGAGCGGGGTGCAAGCGTCTGGGCGGGACGCTCCAGGCAGACGCTGGGGAATCGTCGCGCCCTTGAACGGGGCGCTCGGCGCGAGGGCGACGCGACGATGCGCCGTCATCGAGAGGAGTGTGGGGGTAATGGCGGAGAGGGAGTCAGCCTCCGCCGTGTTTCCTGCCGTTTCATGCTGTCGCATTACCCTCCCCCGATCAGCCTTTCACTCGGCCTGCATAGTATTTTCTTGTAACTTGCCGGCGCACGGCGTAGCTTACAAGCGTATTCGCTATGTGCGTCCCTATGTTGGATCGGAAATGATGGCGGAGGGTTTTCCAGATGCCACGAAAAGCGCGAGAGCTAACGGCCGTCGAGGTGCGACGGCTTCCCGAAGGACTGCACGCTGTTGGCGGCGTCGACGGTCTCTTGATGCGGGTGAAGCCGACCGGCGCGCGGAGCTGGGTGCTTCGCGTGGTGGTGGGCGCCAAGCGGCGTGACGTCGGGCTCGGAGGCTTCCCCGACGTGCCGCTGCAGGCGGCGCGCGAGCGGGCACGGGAGGCGCGGGATCAGATTCGGGCAGGCACCGATCCAGTGGCCGAGCGGAAGGCCGCAAGAGCCGCTCTCATTGCGTCGCAAGCAACCGGCATCACGTTCGCGAAGGCTGCGCAGGAATGCCACGCCAGCCGCGCAAAGGAATTCCGGAACGCGTAACACGCCG
>JBFWSI010000523.1:0-3607 GCA_050248455.1 Gammaproteobacteria bacterium
GACCCACGCGATGAGCTGGATGTCGCGCAGCCCGCCCGGGCTCTCCTTGATGTTCGGCTCGAGCTGCTGGAAGGCGTCGTTGTAGCGCTGGTGCCGGCGCTCCTGTTCCTCCATCTTGGCCTTGAAGAAGAGATCGGTCGGCCACAGGCGATCGTTGGCCGTCGCCGTGCGCAGCGCGGCGAACAGCGCCGGCGGGCCTTCGACGAGACGTGCCTCCATCAGATTCGTCATGATCGTGATGTCGTCGCGCGCGGCCTGCACGCATTCCTCGATGGTCCGCACGCTGTGGCCGACCTCGAGCCCGATGTCCCACAGGAAACCGATCAGGTGCTCGATGTGGCCGCGCGTACGTTCGTCGAGCTCGCTGCCGAGCACGATGCAGATGTCGACGTCGGAATAGGGATGCAGCTCACCGCGGCCGTAGCCGCCGACGGCGAGCAGCGCGTGCGGACAGTCGCCGGGACCGATGCGGAACCACGCGCGGCGGATCAGCTCGTCGATGCAGAAGGCGCGCAGGCCGACGATTTCCTCGACCGGCGCGCCGCCGAAGAAGCGCTGCTCGAGACGTTCGTTGACGCGGGCGAGCACCGCGCGGCAGGCCGCGCGCATCGCCGCCCCGGCCTCGAGCTCGAAGGCCGCCTCGAGAGCATCGAAATCGAGGGCCTGTTCGAGGGATTCGTCAGCTACCGAGGCGACGGACTGCATTGGGCTCGATCTCGAAGCGCTCCTCGCGGCGTGCGGTCAGGACCTCGTGGCCGGTCGGCGTCACGAGGACGGTGTGCTCCCACTGCGCGGACAGGCTGTGATCCTTGGTGACGACCGTCCAGCCGTCGGGCAGCAGCCGCACCTGCCGCTTGCCGGCGTTGATCATCGGTTCGATCGTGAAGGTCATGCCCGCTTCGAGCACGTAGCCCGTGCCGTGCTGGCCGTAGTGCAGGACCTGCGGCTCCTCGTGGAATTCGCGTCCGATGCCGTGGCCGCAGTATTCGCGCACCACCGAGTAGTTGCGCGATTCGGCGAGCGCCTGGATCGCGGCACCGATGTCGCCGAGGCGGGCGCCCGGGCGCACCAGCGCGATCCCCGTCAGCATGCACTCGTAGGCGGTGTCGACCAGCCGGCGCGCCTTGATCGAGGCATCGCCCACCACGAACATCTTGCTGGTGTCGCCGTGGAAACCTTCCTTGATGACGGTGATGTCGACGTTGACGACGTCGCCGTCCTTGAGCCGCTTGTCGTTCGGGATGCCGTGGCAGACCACGTGGTTCACCGAGGTGCAGATCGATTTCGGGAAGCCGTGGTAGTTCAGCGGGGCCGGGATGGCGTGCTGCACCTCGACGATGTAGTCGTGGCACAGGCGGTCGAGCGCCTCGGTCGACACCCCGGGAACGACGTGGGGCTCGATCATCTCCAGTACTTCGGCGGCCAGCCGGCAGGCGATGCGCATCTGCTCGATTTCGGCCGCGGTCTTGATCGTCACGGGCATGGTTCGGGGGACATCCAACTCATTGTTGCGGCGAAAGTTCCATGGTATAAAGCGCGCGCCCTGTGGGCAATCCGACGTAGACTCAATCCATAATCCACACACGTGCCGCCAACCGGTGCCCGGGTGTCCGTCTCACGGCGGATCGGCTGTCCGGGGCACGTGGAGGAACAACCCGACGGGAGTTTTCCAATGGCAGACATTTCGATGCGCCAGATGCTCGAGGCTGGCGTGCACTTCGGTCATCAGACCCGATTCTGGCATCCCAAGATGGCGCCGTACATCTTCGGGGAGCGCAACAAAATCCACATCATCAACCTTGAAAAGTCGCTGCCGCTGTTCAACGACGCGATGAACTTCATCGGTCGTCTGGCAGCCAAGCGCGGCAAGATCCTGTTCGTCGGCACCAAGCGCGCCGCGCAGGACGCGGTCGAACGCGAAGCGAGCCGCTGCGGCATGCCCTATGTGAGCCGGCGCTGGCTCGGCGGCATGCTGACCAATTTCAAGACGGTCAAGCAGTCGATCAAGCGCCTCAAGGAGCTCGAGGACACGATCAACAACGGCGGCCTCGACCGGATTTCCAAGCGCGAGGGCCTGCAGGTTCGTCGCGAGTACGACAAGCTGATGCACGGCCTGGCCGGCATCAAGGACATGGAGCGCCTGCCCGACGCGCTGTTCGTGATCGACGTCGGCTACGAGGACATCGCGGTGCTCGAGGCGGCGAAGCTGAAGATTCCCGTCGTCGCGATCGTCGATACCAACTGCAAGCCGGACAATATCGACTACGTCGTGCCCGGCAACGACGACGCGATCAGCGCCATCAACCTCTACACCAAGTGCGCGGCCGACGCCGTCCTCGACGCACGCACCACGCTCGCTGCATCCGGCGCCGGCGCCGACGAGTTCGTCGAGCTCGATGCCAGCGGCGCGCCGGTGCCCGGTGAGGACGACGGCGCGCGTCGCGCGCCGAAGAAGCCCGCCGCGCCGAAGAAGAAGGTCGTGCGCAAGGGTGGCGGCCGTGACGGCGCCGAGGCCGCCGAGTAATCCAGGGACAGAGACGAGAGACGCAGTCCGGGCGTTGCGACGCCCGGGCTCGCCGGAGTAAACGACAGATGACGATCAGTGCATCGGCGGTCAAGGAGCTGCGCGAGCGGTCCGGGGCCGGAATGATGGAATGCAAGAACGCGCTGGTGGCCACCAACGGCGATCTCGAGGCCGCCCTCGAGCACCTGCGCAAGTCGGGCGCGGCGAAGGCCGCGTAGAAGGCCGGGCGCATCGCGGCCGAGGGCGCGGTAGTGATCGCCGAGGGCGAGGGCGCCGCGGCACTCGTCGAGGTCAATTCGGAAACCGACTTCGCCGCCAACGAACCGAATTTCGCCGCCTTCGCCGACGCGGTCGCGCGCACCGTGCTGAGCCTGCGGCCGGCGAATCTCGACGCGCTCGCCGCCGCGACCTTGGCCGGCAGCAGCGAGACGGTCGAGGCCGCGCGCCAGAACCTGATACTCAAGATCGGCGAGAACATCTCGATCCGCCGCTTCGAAGTGCGCGCCGTCGCCGGCGGCGTGATCGGCGCCTACCGCCACGGCAAGCGCATCGGCGTGCTGGTCGAGCTGGTCGGCGGCAGCCCCGAACTGGCCAAGGACATCGCGATGCACATCGCGGCGTCGAACCCGGTGTGCGTGGCCGAGAGCGACGTGCCGCCGGCGCTGCTCGCCAAGGAAAAGGAAATCCGCCTCGCGCAGGCGGCGACCAGCGGCAAGCCGCCGGAAATCGTCGAGAAGATGATCGTCGGCCAGATGCGCAAGTTCATCGGCGAGATCACCCTGCTCGGGCAGCCCTTCGTGAAGGATCCGGACACCACCGTCGGCAAGCTGCTCGGCAAGGAGGCCAGCGTGAAGGCCTTCGTCCGCTACGAGGTCGGCGAGGGCATCGAGAAGAAGGAAGTCAATTTCGCCGAGGAAGTCATGGCTCAGGCGCGCGGTGCCGACAGCTGAGGCCCCGACGCCGGCGAGCGTGACGGCCGCGCCGGACGCAAGGCCGTCGAGCCGGCCGCTCGACGCGGCGCGACGGCCGCGGGCCGATGCCGCCGCCCGCTCGGGCCCCTGAGCGAGCGTCCCTCCACGATCA
>JBFWSI010000524.1:0-3593 GCA_050248455.1 Gammaproteobacteria bacterium
GAATACGACGCTTCTCGAGTTCAGCTTGGGAGTGTTTGCGCATCGACATCGGCTCCAGTGTATCTCCTGGTCGATCCGATCGTCGCTATGGCGCTAAGTTCCACAATTTATGCAAGACTCAATAATCTGGCCACGGAGAACACGGAGGAAGAAAAGGATTGTTCGGAGCTTCCACAGCGCCGGCGCCAGCAATCGGAGTCGAGTCATGGAGGCGCAGGGATTACCCAATCAATTCCTCTCCGCGGCCAAATAGCGAGCGCAAGTACGCTGCACTGCGTGCTCGTTTACCGTCATGCCCGCGCAGGCGGGCATCCACGCACTACCCCGGCATCCAGCGCAGAGAAAGAATCGCCGGACGGAGGCCTCGTTCTCAGGCGTGGATTCCCGCTTGCGCGGGAATGACGAAGGAGGCATCTACGTGCACACGCGCCATCGAACAGCCCATGGAGTGCATTTGCGCTCAGCTATTCGGCCACGGAGGATGCGGAGGGCAAGGAGGAAGAAAGAGATTGTTCGGAGCCTCGTAGTGCCGGCGCCAGCAGTCATGGTCGAATCGCGGAGGCGCCACGCCCATCAATCTCTCTTCTCCGTGTCCTCCGTGGTTAGGTTCAGCGCATTTCGGATAGCACGGTCCCCGGCTCCGCTGCGCTCATCCGGGCCACGAAGACTGAAGCCGTCGCGCTTGCTGCGGAAGCGGTGAAGCTGCATCGTTCGCGCAGCGGCCTGGCGACTTCTTCCCTTCGTTCCTTCGCATGCTTCGCAGTCGGATGTTCTTCGCCCCGGAACAATTGACGAAGGCGACCGCCGTCCCTAGGCTCCGGAGGGCGTAAGCAGAGGTCCGCATGGCCATAGAATTCTCCTTGACCCCCGCACAGCGGCGCCTGCAGGGCGAGGCGCGGGCGTTCGCGCGCGACGTGCTGACGCGCGTGCGAGTGGAGGCACTGCCGTTGCCGACGCCCGAGGCGCGCTTCCGCGCGACGCGGCCGATGGTCGAGGCGGCGGTGGCCGCGGGCTGGTTGCGGCGTCTGATCCCCCGGCCCTACGGCGGCGAAGGCGAGGGACTCGTCGACATGGCGATCGTCGCCGAGGAGTTCTTCGCCGTCGACGTCAACGCGTCGCTGACGCTGTACGCGAATCTGCTGGGCCTGATGCCGCTCTTCATCGCCGGCACGCCGGCGCAGCGCGAACGCCATCTCGCGCCGTTTCTCGCCGCCACCGGCGCGCCGCTCGCGGCGCTGTGCAATACCGAGCCGGGCGGCAGCGCGAACTATGCCGCGCCGCCGCCGGCGACGGGCGTGCGCACGACGGCGACGCCGGACGGCGACGGCTGGCTGATCAACGGGCGCAAGCAGTGGATTTCGAGCGCGACGGGCTGGGACGGCCGCGGCGCCGATCTGCTCTGCGTCGTCGCCCGCAGCGATCCGCACGCGCCGCCCGCGCAGGGCATCTCGGTGTTCGCCGTGTCGCGACCCGCAAGCGGCCTCGTCGTCGAAGGCCACATCGACTCGCTCGGCCATCGCGCGCACCTGCTGCCGCGTTTCCGGCTCGATGACGTGCGCGTGCCGCACGAGAGCCTGATCGGCCCACTCGGCGGCGGCATGGCGATCGTCGATGCGAGCTTCACGGCCACCGCCGCGCTGGTCGGAGTGATGGGCGCGGCGCTGCTGCGCGCCGCCTTCGATCACGCGCTGGCCTTCGCGCGTCGCGAAACGCGCGGCGGGCCCTGTCCGATCATCGATCACCAGGCCGTCGGCTACGGGCTCGCCGACGCCAAGGGCGCGCTCGAATCGATCCGCCTGCTCGGCTACCAGGCCTGCCGCGCGATGGACGCGCAGGCGCCCGCGGCCTATGAGCTCGCGCTGCATTCGAAGATCGTGGGCTCGGAAACCGCCGTGCGCACGATCACGGAGCTGATGCGCCTCGTCGGCATCGACAGCTACGACCACACGCTGCCGCTCGCCGGGCTCCTGCAGGACGCCCTCGCGCTGCCGCTCTTCGACGGCGGCAACGTCGGCGTGCGCCGCCGCCAGCTGCACGCGCTGCTGCGCGATCCCGCCTACGATGCGCATGCGATCTGGCCGCAGCCCGAGGGGCGGTGAGCGCTGATATGCCCGTTAATCCAGCCCCGGGGGGCACGGAGGAAGAAAGGGATTGTTCGAGGCCTCCGCAGTGTCGTAGCCCGGGTGCAGCGAAGCGGAACCCGGGATCTTCGACGCGCCGATACGCCCGATCCCGGGTTGCGCGCTGCGCGCTCCACCCGGGCTACGAAAGCTGATGTGCCCTCCGTGGCTGGATTCAGTGCATTTCACCTGGCACAGGCGCTTGAACGAGGAACTTCATGACAGCCGAGCTCGACAACAGGATTGCCGTCGTCACCGGCGGGGGCAGCGGGATCGGTCGCGAGACGGCCCTGGCGATGGCGGCGGCGGGCGCGCGGCTCGCGCTGCTCGATCGCGACGGCGATGCGGCGCGGGCGGTGGCGGGCGAGATCGCGGCGGCCGGCGGCGAGGCGCTGGCCGTGGTCTGCGACGTCACGCGCAGCGCGGAGGTCGAGCGCGCCTTCGACGCGGTGATGGCACGCTACGGCCGCCTCGACTGCGCGTTCAACAACGCCGGCATCGAAGGCCGCTACGCGCGCACCGTCGACTACACCGACGAGGACTTCGCGGCCACCTTCGCGGTCAACGTCAACGGCGTGTTCTACTGCCTGCGGCGGGAGCTGCGCGAGATGCTGAAGAATCCGGCGGGTGGGGCGATCGTCAACACGGCTTCGATCACGGGCCTCGTCGGCTGGCGCGGAGCGCCGGCGTATTCGGCGAGCAAGCACGCGGTGATCGGGCTCACGCGCACCGCCGCGCTCGAAAATGCGCGCCACCGCATCCGCGTCAACGCCGTGTGTCCCGGCGTGGTCGAGACGCCGATGGGCGAGCGCCTCTTCGCCGAAACGCCGGGGGCCAAGGACATCCTGCAGTCGCGCCATCCGCCGGGACGGCTCGCGCAGGCCGGTGAAGTCGCGGCGGCCGTGGTGTGGTTGTGCTCCGAGCACGCCTCGTTCACGACGGGCCACGCGCTGACCGTCGACGGCGGCTTCGTCGCGCAGTGACGCGCGCCATGGGGCATCGCCGATGCCGCGCCTGACGGCCGCCACCGCCGCCGACTTCGCGCTCGCCCGCGTCGATCGCGAGTTCGCGCTCGACCCCTATCCAGACTATGCGACGCTGCGCGCGCATGCGCCGCTGTGCCGCCAGCCGGACGGCTCCTACGTGCTGACGCGCTACGCGGACATTCGCGAAGTGCTGGGCGACAGCGCACGCTACAGCTCGGACAAGCGCGTCGACTTCAAGCCGCGCTTCGGCGATACGCCGCTCTACGAGCATCATACGACCTCGATCGTGTTCAACGATCCGCCGTATCACACGCGCGTGCGCCGGCTGCTCGCGCCGTTCTTCGCGGCGCGCGTGCTGCGCCAGATGGAGGCCAGCTTCGCCGCGATGGTCGACCGCCTGCTCGAGCGCGCGGCCGCGCGCGGCTGCATCGACATCGTCAGCGAGTTCGCCCTGGTGATCCCGCTGAACCTCATCGGCGTTCTGCGC
>JBFWSI010000525.1:0-3591 GCA_050248455.1 Gammaproteobacteria bacterium
GATCCGCCTGCAGCGGGCGGCAGAAGAGCAAGATATTGACGGGACACGACACTAGTGAAACCGCCGCGGCCGCGCCATGCTTGAGCAATCCATGGGTTTTTCGTGGGGACGGGGTGGCGATGCGGTACCGCTTCGATCGGCACGAGCTCGATGTCGCGCGCGGCGAGCTGCGCACCGACGGCGCCGCCGTGCCGCTCGAGCCGCGCGTCTACGCGCTGCTGTGCCTGCTCGTCGAACAGCGCGAGCGGCTGATCTCGCGCGACGAACTGATCGAGAAGATCTGGGACGGGCGCGTCGTGTCCGACGCCGCGATCGCGACCTGCGTGAAATCGGCGCGCCGCGCGCTCGGCGACGACGGCCGCGCGCAGCGCTACCTGCGCACGGTGCACGGCCGCGGCCTGCGCTTCGTCGCCCCGGTGACGAGCCGTGTCGACGACGGCGCTGCGGTCGCGGACGACGATGACAGCGCCGAGGCGATGCAGGAAGCCGCGCGCGCCGGCCGGCCGTCGATCGCGGTGCTGCCGTTCACCGCGCTCGGCGCGCAGGGGCCGCACGGCGGTCCTTACGCCGTGCTCGCCGAGGCGCTGCCGCAGGAGCTGATCGCGGCGCTCGCCTGCCTGCGCTGGCTGTTCGTGATCGCGCGCGGCTCGAGCTTCCGTTTCCGCGACCGCGATCCCGACGTCCCTGCCATCGGCCGCGCCCTGCGCGTGCGCTACGTGCTCAGCGGCACGGTCGAGATCGAAGCGCGCGGCGTGCGCGTGACGAGCGAGCTCGCGGACACGCGCGACGGCGGCCTCGTCTGGAGCGAAGGCCTCACCTCGACGTTGGCGGCGCTGCCGGCGCTGCGCGGGGAATTGATCACGCGCATCGTCAACGCGCTGGAATTCCGGATCCCGCTGCACGAGGCGCGGCAGGCCAGGCTCGTCGATCCCGCGAACGTCGATGCCTGGGCCAGCTACCATCTCGGCCTGCAGCATGCCTGGCGCTTCAATCGACACGACAACGCGCTCGCCGCCGCGTGTTTCGCGCAGGCCCTGCAGCGCGACCCGCAGTTCGCGCGCGCCCACGCCGGGCTGTCGTTCACGAGCTTCCAGGACGCGTTCCTGCGCTATGCGGCCGATACGGCCGCCGCCGCGACGGCGGCACGGCACGCGGCCGAACGGGCCGTCGCGCTCGACGCGGCGGATCCCTTCGCGAATTTCACCCTCGGCCGCAGCCTGTGGCTGGCCGGCGATCTCGACGGCAGCCTCGTCTGGCTCGAGCGCGCGACGCTGCTCGCGCCGAGCTACGCGCAGGGCCACTATGCGCGCGGCTGGGCGCAGACGCTGGCCGGCGAGCCGACGGCCGGGCGCGCCAGCGCCGATCTCGCGCTCGCCCTGAGCCCGCTCGATCCGCTCGCCTATGCGATGCTCGGCACGCGGGCGCTGGCGCAGGTCGCGCTCGGCGAATACGCCGAGGCCGCGCGCCACGCCGAGCGTGCCGCGCGTTCGCCCGGTGCACACGCGCTGATCGCGATGATCGCCGCGCTGTGCCACGCGCTCGCCGACGACGCGACCGGCGCGGCACGCTGGGTGCGCATCGCGCGCGAGCGTCGTCCCGATCTGAGCGGCGAGGATTTCCTGCGCGCCTTCCCGTTCGCCACCCCCGCACTCCGCCACCGCGTCGCGACGACGCTGCGCGGGCTCGGTTGGTAGAAGTTCGCTCGCTAACGTCTGACAGGCCGGTTTTTTTTTTGCCACAGAGAACACCGAGAGCACAGAGGAAGAGAGAGTGGGCCGCGCTCATCTCGATGGCGTGCGCGGCCCGGGAAGCTGAAGAAGTTGCGCTGCGCGCTACCACGGAGAACACAGAGAACACGGAGAAAAAGATTGATGGGACCTGCGCCTCCATGGCGTGATCAGCTTACCGTGCGCCGAAGCGTGGAGGCTGCGATGCTCCGGTGCCGCGACTGTTGGGCTTCCTTCGTCAGCCAGCCTACGACTCATTGATGCCCAATAATCCGTTTTCTTCTCCGTGTTCTCTGTGTTCTCCGTGGTAGCGCGCAGCGCAAATACGAGCTTTCCCGCCCGCCACGGAGCCGAGACAGGCACGGCCCACTCTCTCTTGCTCGGTGTTCTCTGTGGCAAAAAGAAAGCGCCCCGGCAGGCGACGAGGCCAACCGCAGATGGCGAGAAGGCCAGGCCTGTGGCATAACGAAACCATGGACCCCGTGATCACGCACGCATGAACGCGGGCCGCGCACCTCGCCTGCTCGACGAGCTCGACGCGGCGGCGCTGCTCGACAGCGGCATGACGATCGCGATCGGCGAGCCGACGCCGATGGCGCTGCTGCGTCACATCGTGCGCCGCGGGCTGCGCGATCTGACCGTGATCGCCAGCGGCCTCGCCCTCGATGTCCTCGTCGCCGCCGGCTGCGTGCGCAAGACGATCAGCTACTACGCGGGCGGCGGCTTCGGCGTGCCCGTTGCGCCGAGCTTCCGGCGCGCGGCCGAGCGCGGCGAGATCGAAGTCTGGGAATGCGAGGAGGGCATCCTGACCAGCGGCCTCGAGGCGGCGGGCAAGGGCCTGCCCTACCTGCCGTGGCGCGGCGGCGTCGGCACTTCGCTGCCGGAGGTCAACCCCGATCTGAAGGTGATCGAGGATCCGATCGCCGGCGAGACGCTGCTCGCAGTGCCCGCGATCAGGCCCGACGTCGCGCTGCTGCACGCGGCGCAGTCGGACGCCTACGGCAACGTCCAGCATCACGGCGGCCCGGGCTGGATCGATCTGCTCCTGCAGCGCGCGGCGGCGACCTGCATCGTGCAGGTCGAGCGCATCGTGTCGAATGAGGCCGTCCGCGCCGATCCGTGGGCGACGACGATCGGGCGTGCCGATGCCATCGTGCGCCTGCCCTGGGGCGCGCACCCGTGGTACAGCCGCGGCGCCTACGTGCAGGACAGCGCCTTCCTCGGCGGCTACGTCGAGGCCGCGACGCGCGCGGCCGAGCGCGGCGAGCGCGCCGCGCTGGAAGCCTGGCTCGATCACTGGTGCCGCGAGCCCGCCACGCATCTCGACTATCTCGAGCGCGTGGGCCTCAGGCGCCTGCTCGCGCTGCACGAGTACTGAGGCATGGCCGCCGACTGCTCGATCGCCGAGCTGCTCGCCTGCTTCCTCGCGCGCGATCTGAACGACGGCGAGGAGCTGCAGGTCGGCATCGCGCTGCCGATCCCGGAAGCCGCGGTGCGGCTCGCGCATCTGCTGCACGGGCCGAACATGGAGCTCGTGTTCCTCGGCGCGCGCATGAACGTGCATCACCTGGCCGAGATCCCGCTGCCCGCCTTCGGCTGGGACAACCGCGTCGTGCGCTGGACGGAGTCCTTCAGCGATCGCGGCCATCGCTTCGATCAGGTCAAGGACTGGCATCGCCGCGTGTTCTTCGTCGGCGGCCTGCAGGTCGATCCCTTCGGCAACACCAATCTGATCGGCGTCGGGCCGGATCACCGGCGCTTGAAGTTCCGCGGCCCGGGCTCGGTCGGCACGCCGACTTTGACGACGCACGTCGGGCGTTACTACATCGAGCTGAACAGCCACACGCCGCGCCTCTTCGTTCCG
>JBFWSI010000526.1:0-3587 GCA_050248455.1 Gammaproteobacteria bacterium
GTCGCGCGCGTGGCGCGCACCGGCCCTGCGCCGTGCCGCGGTGCTCGCCGTCCTCGTCGAATTCGGATTCGCCGCCGGCCTCGGCTGGCAGCATCGCGTGCATCTGTCCGAATTCGGCGGCCGCATGCTCGTCGCGAGCAGCAGCCTGGCGGCCAACCTCTGTCGTACCTCGCCCCCCGTCCACGTGACGACCAGCCTCGAGGAGTAAGCCGATGTCCGCGATCGAAAGCGACGTCCTGGGTCGCGCCCAGGAATTCCAGCACGGCAACAAGGGGCCGGTGACGGCCTCGCGCCATCGCCGCAACGCGATGGTCTACGCGGGCCTCGTGCTGCTCGCCTACCTGCCGCTGCTGACCGGCGCCCCTGCGAGCTGGCAGGCGGCGGGCCTCGGACTGCTGTTGCCGGGCGGCGGCTTCCTCGCCGTCGGCGGCGGCTGGGTGCTGTTGCTGCCGGTGACATTGGCCCTCTTCTGGCTCGCCGGCGTCGCCTGGTTCTGGGCCGGCATGGTGGTCGCGCCACTGACGGTGTGGCTGGGCAGCGCCGCCCTTGCCGGTGCGCTCGTCGGCGACGCGATCTGGTCGCCGGCCGTGCTGCTCGCGCCGGCCGCGGCGGGTGGCGTCCTCTGGTGGTTCCGTCGCGCGCGCGAGCGTCGCGAGGCGGCCGACGCGGCGCGCTTCGCGGTGCGCCAGCAGTTCTTCGCGGGCTCGCGCCTCGAGGTCAACGAGCGCGCCGCGCAGGAGCCGGCGGTCGGCACGCGCGAGCTGACGAGCGAGCAGCTGTCGGCCGCGCGCTATGTCCTCGATCGCGCGCTGCAGCCGGTCGGCGAGTTTGCGGGCTACACGATCATCGACCAGTTCCAGCCCGCGGCCCTGCGCTACCAGATCAACCATCTCGGCTTCGCGCTCGGCATGCTGCGCAGTCACTACGCGCCGAACTTCGCGGGTTACCTCGACGAGGCGCAGCGCAATCTCGTCGAGACCTATCTCGCGAAGCGCGTGTGGGACTACTGGGTACTCGAGTCGATGTGGGGGCATTTCAACTTCACGAACTTCGATCCCGCGGGCAAGGACAACATCATGCTGACGGGCTGGTACGGCATGCACGTCAACCAGTACATGCTGAGCTCGGGCGATCGCCGCTACGGGGAGCCCGGCAGCCTCACTTTCCGCCTGAACGCGAACACGGCCTATCCGCACGATGCGCACACGCTCGCGCAGTCGGTGTTCGACAATTACCGTCGGTCCGACTTCTGCCTCTTCCCCTGCGAGCCGAACTGGGTCTATCCGGTGTGCAACATGTACGGCATGGGCTCGCTCGCCGCGCACGACGCCGTGTTCGGCACCGACTACGCGCGCAGCGTGCTGCCGCAGTGGCTGCACATGCTGGAAACCGAGTTCACCGATCGCAAGGGCTCGCTGATCGGGCTGCGCTCGTACTGGACGGGGCTCGAGATCCCGTTCTATTCGGGAGAAGCCGGCTTCGCCTTTTTCGCCAACGTGTTCTCGCCCGCGCTCGCGCGCCGGCTGTGGGCGATCGGGCGCAAGGAGCTCGGCTTCTGCATCGCGCCCGATGCGGATGGCAAGCCGCGGCTCAGCATTCCGCCCGAGGCGCTGTCCTTCCTCGACACCATCGATCCCGGCAACTATCGCCGCGGCGCGCTGTTCGCCTATGCGGCGGTCGCGATGTGCGCGCGCGAGTTCGGCGACGACGAGCTCGCCGAAGCGGCGCAGCGCTCGATGGATCAGGACTGCGGCCGCGAGGAGCGCGATGGCGTCACGAGCTATCGCGAGGCCTCGGCGCTCGCCAACGTCTGGGCGGTCGAATCGAAGCTGATGCGCACCGGCGACTTCCGCAATTCCTTCGTCAAGGCGCCGCCCGACGGCGCGCGCACGGGCCCGCAGCTGGCGAGCGCCCGCTATCCGGATGTGCTCGTCGCGAAAGCGACGAGCAGCGGCCGCGATCTCGAGCTGGTGTTGCAGCCGGGCAAGGGCGCGAGCCGGCAGACTCTGGGCTTCGCGCGCCTCGAGCCCGGGCTCGACTATCGGATCGACGGTCGCCCCGATCTCGCCTTCCGTGCCGACGACGCGGGCAAGGCGACGATCGACATCGAGCTCGCCGATCGCACGGCGCTCAGGATCGCGCCGGCGGCCTGAGGACGGTCACGGCCACGACGTCGCTCGCGCCCGGCAGCACCGAAGCCGGGCGCGCGGCGGCGAAAGCCATCGCGGATCCGCACATGCAGCCGGCCGCGATCCCGCTGCCTCCCGACGGTACGCGCACGATCCGCGGCGGTTTCGAAGCCATCGTCCTCGCCTGAGCCGGCCGCCGTCGCTGCGCGGCGCCGGACGTTTCCCATCACCCTGTGCGCCCCCGGCCGGCCGCGATAGCCATGCGCTATCGCGACCATTGAAACAATCGAATCCACTGATTGTTGCGATGCGGATAAGATGCCGCCCGCTGAAGTTTTCTCTGCTTTATCGAAAGGAAAGACGATGTCGATCATCAACACCCAGGTCCAGCCCTTCAAGGCGCAGGCATTCCACAACGGCAAGTTCGTCGAGATCACCGACGAGACGCTGCGCGGCAAGTGGTCCGTGCTGATCTTCATGCCGGCCGCCTTCACCTTCAATTGCCCGACCGAAGTGGAAGACGCCGCCGACAACTACGCCGAATTCCAGAAGGCCGAAGCGGAAGTGTACGTGGTGACCACGGATACGCATTTCTCGCACAAGGTGTGGCACGAGACGAGTCCCGCCGTCGGCAAGGCGAAGTTCCCGCTGGTGGGCGATCCGACCCACACGCTGACCAACGCCTTCGGCGTGCACATTCCCGAAGCGGGCCTCGCGCTGCGCGGCACCTTCGTCATCAACCCGGATGGCGTGGTGAAGACGGCCGAGATCCACGACAACTCGATCGCGCGCGACGTCAAGGAGACCCTGCGCAAGCTGAAGGCAGCGCAGTACGTGGCCAAGAACCCCGGCCAGGTCTGCCCGGCGAAGTGGAACGAAGGCGCGAAGACGCTGACGCCCTCGCTGGACCTCGTCGGCAAGATCTGAGCCGCGACGAGACCGCGGAGCGGGCGGGTGCCCGCTCCGCTCTCTCCGGTGGCGCGCTCATCGCGCGCCACTCTTCGAGCGAATCCGGGTCGATGATGCTTGCGGCGAACGCCGCAGGCCGCGCGTCGGCCTGAGCACAGCATGCAACGCGGTCACCGCGACCGCGAGAGGACGCCACCATGTTGGACGCCACCACCCAGCAGCAGCTGGCCGCCTATTTCGAACGCATCACGCAGCCCGTCGCGCTGATTGCGAGCCTCGACGACTCGCCGGCGGCGGCCGACATCCGCGAGCTGCTGAACGAGATCGCGGCGATCGCGCCGGACAAGATCCAGGCGCGCTTCGACGGCCGCTTCCCGCGCCGCCCGTCGTTCCAGATCACCCGCGAGGGCGAGGACATGGGCGTGCATTTCGCCGCGCTGCCGATGGGGCACGAATTCACCTCGCTGCTGCTCGCGATCCTGTGGGCCGGCGGCCATCCGCCGAAGGTCGAGGCGGATCAGCTCGAGCAGATCGCGGCGCTGGACGGCG
>JBFWSI010000527.1:0-3583 GCA_050248455.1 Gammaproteobacteria bacterium
CTCGCCGAGCGCCTCGGCTTCGACCAGGCCTGGTTCTTCGACTCGCAGATGATCTATTCGGACGTCTACGCGACGATGGCCGTCGCCGCGCGCGAGACGCGCCGGATCAGGCTCGCCACTGGCGTCGCCGTGCCGAGCACGCGCATGGCGCCGACGATCGCGCATTCGATCGCGACCGTCGCCCAGCTCGCGCCCGGCCGCGTCGAGCTCGGCGTCGGCAACGGCAACACCGCGCGGCTGACGATGGGACTGAAGCCTGTGCCGCTGGCACGCATGAAGCGCGACATCCGGCTGATCCGCACGCTGCTCTCAGGCGCGGCGGGCGTGCACGAATGCGAAGGCGAAGCGCATCTCGTGCAGCTGCTGCATCGGCATCACGGCTTCGTCAATCTCGATCACGCGATCCCGATCACGCTGTCGGCGTTCGGCCCGCAGACATTGGAGTATTGCGGCGCCGAGTGCGACGCGCACCTGACGTGGAACGCCTCGCCGGCGATGCTGCACGCCGCGCGCGAGGCGATCGCGGCCGGGGCGCGCCGCGCCGGGCGCGATCCGGGATCGATCCCGTCGAAGGCGATCTATCCGCTCGCGGTGCTGCGCCCGGGCGAGAGCGCAGGCAGCGCGCGCGTGCTGAAGAGCCTGGGCCCCTTCGTCACCAATCTGCTGCACGTGATGTGCGAATGGGACGAGAAGCTGCTGCCCTCCGACAGCTCGATCACGGACGTCGTCGAACGCTACCGGCAGTACGTCGAAGGCCTGCCGGCGGAGCGGCGCCACCTCGTCCTGCACGAAGGCCATCTCGTCTACACGCGCGAGGACGAGCGCGACTTCATCACGCGCGAAGTCGCCGAGGTCGCGGCGATGATCGGCAGTCCGGACGAGGTCATCGCGCGGATCAAGGCGCTGGAAGCCGCCGGCCTCACGCACTTCGCCTTCCAGGTCACCGACCAGCCGATCGACCAGATGCGCTATTTCGCCGAGACGGTGATGCGGCGCTACGCGTGAGCGCGAGTGGGCGTCGATGTGCGCTTCGCGCGGCCACGGAGAACACGGAGGGCGGAAAGAATAAATGTAGGTTGGGCTTCCTTCGTCAGCCCAACCTACGGCTCTGATTTTGGATTGCGCTGCGCGCGCCACGGAGAACACTAGAGAACACGGAGAAGAAAAAGATTCAGTGGGAGTCTTCTCCACGCTGACGCCGGTTCGCCTTCGAACGTGGGAATGCGACAGAATGGCACCGCCGTAATTCATCTCTTCCCCGTGTGCTCTGTGTTCTCCGTGACAGCGCGAAGCGCATTATCCCAGCTCTAGAGACGCTGCGCTCAGGCCTGCAGCCGTCCGGCGAGGATGCGCACGCCCGTGGCGGACACGCGCTCGACGTGCGGGATGCCCGGGGCGAGCTCGAAGCGGTCGCCCGCGCGCAGCACGCGGGCGCCGTCCGGGGTTTCCAGCGTGTATTCGCCGTCGAGGATGAGGCCGCAGGCCCGGAAGTCGTGCAGGTGGCGCTCGCTGAGCCGGCCGGGCGGCCATTCGACGATGACGACGTCGGTGCAGCCGCGTGCGCGCAGCTCGTCTTCGAAGCCGGCGGTATCGAGCGAGGCGCGGGTCGTGTCGCTCACTGCAGCGTCCTCTTCACGGCGTCGACGATGGCGTCCGCGGTCGGCAGGTAGGCCGCTTCGAGCGCGGGGCTGAAAGGGATGGGCACGGCGGGTGGCGTCACCGTCTGCACGGGCGCCTTCAGCGCCGGCACGCAGGCGGTGGCCGCGAGCGCGGCGATCTCGGAGGCCATGCCGCACACCGGGCTCGCTTCGTCGACGACGACGAGACGGCCGCAGTCGAGCACCGCTTCGACGATCGTCGCGCCGTCGAGCGGCGCGATCGTGCGCGGGTCGACGATCGTGACTTCGATGCCGTCACGCGCGAGCCGTTCGGCCGCCTGCTTCGCGAGCGGCACCATGCGACCGAAGGCGACGACGCAGCAGTCGCCGCCTTCGCGCAGCACCGCGGCCTCGCCGAAGGGCAGTACGTAGGATTCGTCCGGAACCTCCATCGCTTCGTCGTAGAGGCCCTTGTGCTCGAAGAAGAGCACGGGATCGTCATCGCGGATCGCGGCGATGAGCAGGCCTTTCGCATCGTAGGCATTGGACGGCAGCGCAATCTTGAGGCCGGGCACGTGCGCGAAGATCGGGTACAGCGCCTGGCTGTGCTGCGCGGCTGCGCCGAAGCCTGCGCCATAGGTCGTGCGCACCGTGATCGGCGTCGTCGCCTGGCCGCCGTACATGTAGCGGAACTTCGCCATGTTGTTCAGCACCTGGTCGAAGCACACGCCGAAGAAGTCGACGAACATGATCTCGACGACGGGACGCAGGCCCGCATTCGCGGCCCCGATGCCGAGACCGAGGAAGCCGGTCTCGCTGATCGGCGTGTCGATCACGCGCCCGCGGCCGAAGCGGCCGAGCAGGCCCTTGGTGACGCCGAACACGCCGCCCCAGGCGTCCTGCTCGCCCGGCGCGCCCATGCCGCCGGCGATGTCCTCGCCGATCACGAACACGCGCGGATCGCGCTCCATCTCGGCGACGAGCGCCTCCTTGATCGCCTCGCGGGTGGTCTTGATGCTCATCGGAGGACCTCAGCAGCGGACATGGACGTCGGTGCTCAGCGTCGCGAGCGCCGGGAACGGCGCCTGCTGCGCGCGTTCTAGCGCGTGCGCCGCGCGTGCCGCGCACTCGGCGTCTATCTCGGCGAGCCGTGCTTCGCTCGCGCGACCGGCGGCGAGCACGCGGGCGCGGAAGATCGCGACGCAGTCTCTTTCCGCGCGCAGCTGCCGCACTTCATCGGGCGCGCGGTAGGTCTCCGGATCGCCTTCGTAGTGGCCGTGGAAGATCGGCACGCGCACGTGGAAGAACGAGGGACCGCCGCCGTCGCGCGCGCGTTCGATGCCCGCACCGAGTTTGGTCCACACTTCGACGAGATCGCTGCCGTCGACTTCCTCGCCGGGGATGCCGAAGCCCGCGGCGCGCGCGAGCGGATTGCCCGCGCAGGCCCAGCTCGCCGCGGTGGTTTCGGCATAGCCGTTGTCCTCGAGCACGAAGACGACGGGCAGGTTCAGGATCTTCGCGAGGTTCATCGCTTCGAAGCCCGCGCCCTGGTTCGACGCGCCGTCGCCGCCGAAGCTCAGCGCGACCCCGCGCTCGCCGCGATACTTGAACGCAAAGGCGGCGCCGACCGCGTGCGGCACGCTGGCGCCGATGATCGCGTTCGCGCCCCACATGCCGCGCGCGAAATCGGCGACGTGCATCGAACCGCCCTTGCCGCCGCAGATCCCGCCTTCCTTGCCGTAGATCTCGAGCGCGAGGGCCTCGACATCGCCGCCCTTGGCGAGGAAGTGGCCGTGCGCGCGATGGGTGCTGCACAGGACGTCGCTGTCGGCGAGATGCAGGCAGGCCCCGACGGCGCTCGCTTCCTCGCCCGCGTACAGGTGCGTGAAGCCGGGCACGTTGCCGCGCGCGATCGCGACGTGCAGCTGATCCTCGAACTCGCGCAGCAGCTGCAGCAGGCGATACGCGCGCTCGACGTCGAGCGC
>JBFWSI010000528.1:0-3582 GCA_050248455.1 Gammaproteobacteria bacterium
GCAGCGTGTACCTCGGCGTGATCGGCCTGATGCTGATCGGCGCGATCAATTACGACAACGCGCTCGCCTACATCCTCGCCTTCCTGCTCGTCGGCCTGCTGTTCACCTCGATGCTGCACACCTGGCGCAATCTCGCCGGCCTCGGCCTCGCGGCCGTCGCCGTCGAGCCCGTGTTCGCCGGCGTGCCCGCGCGCTTCGAGCTGTTGCTGACCGATCTCGCCGGGCGCCCGCGTCACGGCCTGCTGCTGCGACGGCTCGCACCGCGCGACTGGCGGTTCTGGCGCCGTCCCGGGCTCGGGCGGATCGCCGAATGCTCGGCGCGCGAAGACGATGCGACGCGCGTCGTCGTCGAAGTGCCCAGCGAGCGCCGCGGCTGGCTGCCGCTGGGTCGCGTCGAGATCGCGAGCCGCTATCCGATCGGGCTGCTGCGCGCCTGGGGCTACCTGCGCGACGACACGCGCTGCCTCGTCTACCCGAAGCCGGCCGGCAGCCTGCCGGTCGGCGGCGGCGCGACGGGCGCGGGTGACGGCGGCGGCGGGGCCGCGGGCGTCGACGATTTCGCGATGCTGCGGCCCTACGTCAGCGGCGACTCGCCGCGCCACGTGCACTGGAAGGCGTCCGCACGCAGCACCGAGCTGCTCGTGAAGAAGCTCGAGGGCGGCAGCGGACGCCACTGGCTGCGCTGGCAGGACACCGCAGCGCTGGGCGACGTGGAAGCACGGCTGTCACAGCTCGCGCAGTGGGTCGTGAGCCTGGACGCGCGCGGCGAGCACTACGGGCTCGAGCTGCCGGGTTTCGTGCTCGAGCCGGCGCACGGCGCCGCGCAGCGCGAGCGCGCGCTGCGCGCGCTCGCGCTGTTCGACGCGGCGTGAGCGGACGCGCATGAGCGTCCGCGGCGAAATCACGACGCGCGATCTGGGCTGGTGCTGCGCCGGGATCACGCTCGCGCAGGGCCCGCACCTGACGCGCCTGCCGCTGGCACTGCCGCTCTGCTTCTTCCTGCTGCTCGCGTGGCGGCTGGCCGGTGCGCACGGCAAGGCCAAGCTGCCGCATCGCGAGTATCGCCTGCTGTGGCTCCTCACGCAGCTCGGCGCGCTCGCGCTGTTCGCGGGTGTCTACGCGCATTACCAGGGCGGCATGGGCCGCGACGCCGGCGTCGCGCTGCTGTGCGGGCTGGTGGGCCTGAAGCTGCTCGAGATGAAGGAGGCGCGCGACTTCTACGTCGTGTGCTTCCTCGCCTACTTCCTGGTCGTCACCAACTTCTTCTACTCGCAGGCGATCGCGACGGCGATCTACCTGTTCGGCGTGACGGTGCTGATCACCGGGGCGCTGATCCGCTTCAACAGCCCGGCCTCGATCGGCGATCGCGCCTGCGCGAAGCTCGCCGCGCGCATGGTGCTCGAGAGCGTGCCGCTGATGGTGTTCTGCTTCATGCTCTTCCCGCGGCTCAGCGGGCCGCTGTGGGGCATGCCCGGCAAGGACGATCACGGCATCACGGGCCTGTCGGATCGCATGGAGATCGGCCGCATCGCCCACCTCGGCACCTCGGACGAAGTGGCCTTCCGCGTCGCCTTCGACGGCGCGCGGCCACGCGCGCGCGATCTCTACTGGCGCGGCCCGGTGCTGTGGGTGACGGACGGGCGGCGCTGGGAAGCGGGCGAAGTCGCGCGCGACAAGGGCACGGTGCCCGTCGTCGTGCGCGGCCCGCGCTATCGCTACGAAGTGCTGCTCGAGCCAAACGACGAGCACTGGCTGCTCGGTCTCGACGCGGTGACGGCCACCGGCGAGGCCATGCGCGTGTCGCGCGCGCTCGAGCTGACCAGCGCCCAGCGCGTGAAGCAGCGTCGCCGCTACACGCTCGAATCCGCGACGCGCTACGCGCTGCGCGATCTCAGCCGCGAGGAGCGCGCGGCGGCGCTGCAGCTGCCGGCCGCCGCCCATCCGCGCACGCGCGCGCTCGCCGCCGAATGGCGCGCGGCGGGGCTCGACGATCGCGGCGTCGTCGACGCCGCGCTGAAGCGCTACGCCGCCGCGCCCTACGGCTATACGCTGACCCCGCCGACCTTGGCGGGCGATCCGATCGACGGCTTCCTGTTCGACACCAAGCTCGGCTTCTGCGAGCACTACGCGGCGAGCTTCGTCGTCCTGCTGCGCGCCGCCGGCATCCCGGCCCGCGTCGTCACGGGCTACCAGGGCGGCGAGTACAACGGCGTCAGCGACTATATGGTCGTGCGCCAGTCCGATGCGCATGCCTGGGCGGAAGTCTGGTTCGACGACGAGGGCTGGGTACGTGCCGATCCGACCGCCGCGGTCGCGCCCGAGCGCGTGTCGCTCGGCATCGGCGAATTCAGCCGCGCCGGCGCCGGCATCCGCGCGCTCGACGACAACGACACCGCGCTCGCGATGCTGCACAACGCGCGACAGCTGTGGGACGCGGCGAACTACCAATGGAGCCAGTGGGTGCTCGGCTATTCGCCGCAGCGCCAGCGCGAGCTGATGGAGCGGCTCGGCCTCGGCCACATCACCGCCGGCAAGCTCGTCGTCACGCTGATTGCGATCGGCATGCTGTTCCTCGCCGCCCTCGCCTGGCTGCTGCTGCGCCGTCGCGGCCGGCGCGACGGCCCGGCGCTGCGCGCCTGGCGCGAATGCTGCCGCCGGCTCGAACGCATCGGGCTGCCGCGCGAAGCGCACGAAGGCCCGATCGAATTCGCCGCCCGCATCGCCGCCGCGCGCGCCGATCTCGCGCCCGACATCCAGGCCATCGCCCGCCTCTATGCGCTGCTGCGCTACGCCGATGCGCCGAACGGCATCGACCTGCTGCGCGCTCGCGTGCGGGCGTTCAGGCCTTCGGTGCCACGTTGAATCGGGGTGCCTCCGTTGAAGGCTGAATGAATCTATATAGCTGAGCGTAAATACGCTCCAGTGCGTGTCGATTGCCGTCATTCCCGCGCAGGCGGGAATCCACGCCTGATGAGGAGGTCTCCGTCGGGCGATCTTTCTTGAATGCCGGAGTAGTGCGTGGATGCCCGCTGGCGCGGGCATGACGTCGGAGGTTTCTACATGGGCATACGCTATCGAACCGCCAGTGGAGTGGATTTACGCTCAGCTATATAGCCACGGAGGGCACGGAGAAGAGTTTGCTGGGCGATCGTAGCCGTGGCGTCGGTTTCGAATGGATCCGCCGTTCGAGAAAGCGTCCCAATCAATTCTTTCTCCGTGCCCTCCGTGTCCTCCGTGGCTAGATTCAGCGGCGCAAGAAGCGCGCAGCGAACGGGAACTCGCTCAGCTCGGCTCCTCGATCACGACGAAGGTCGGCTCCAGCGCCTGATCGCGCAGCGGTACGAGGGCCTGGTAGGCGGCGGAGTGGTACCAGTCGTGGGCGTCTTTCTCGTCCGGGAACTTCGCGATCAGAGCAGCCTGGCCGGCGTGCGATCCGGCGAGCACTTCGACGACCTTGCCGCGTGCTAGCGTCGTGCCGCCGAAGGGCGCTAAGGTGGCGCCGGCCTGGGCGCCGTATTCATGCATCTTCTGGGCATCCTTGATCTTCACGTGGGCAATCAGATACTCGGCCATGCTTGGGCT
>JBFWSI010000529.1:0-3573 GCA_050248455.1 Gammaproteobacteria bacterium
GCGCGCGCCGGCCGCCTCCAGCGCGAGCTGCACGGCCGCGCATTCGTCCTCGCTCAGCACCAGCCAGATCGCGAGACCGCCCAGCGCCTGCGCGAGCGGGGCCGGCACCGCCGGCGCCGGCGTCGTCTCCGGCGTGCGCGCGAACAGCGGCAGCAGCACGATGTAGGTGGACCCCTGTTCATCGATGTCGCGGCCGACGAAGAGCTGGCCGCGGTGGGCCTTGATCACCGCGTTGATCGCGCCGATGCGCAGCCGCGGATCGTCGCTGGCATCCGCTTCGCTCGCGCTCGCATAGGGAGCGTGCAGCGGTGCGGATTCGCTGGTATCGGTGATCACGAGCTCGAGCTTGCCGTCGGCCTGCTCGAGCGCGACGCCGAGCCGGCCGCCGGGCGGCGTGTTCTCCGCCGCAATCACCAGCAAATCCCACAGCGCGCGCTGCAGGATCACGGGATCGCCGTTGATCCACGCATTCGGCGCGCCCAGCCAGGTGTAGAGATGGAAGCCCTTGGCCTCGATGCGCGACTGCAGCGAGTCCAGCAGGTGCGCGATCATCGTCGACGCGTCGAAGGGCTCGGGCCGCAGGCGCCGCTCGGCGCGCACCAGATCGCGCTCCTGTTGCTGGAGCGCCCACAGCTGCGCGTACAGCCCGCCGGCGTCCAGCAGTGCGTCGTGGCTGCCGCGCTCGACGATGCGGCCGCGATCGAGGACGAGAATCGTATCGGCATCGACCACGGTCGACAGCCGATGCGCGATGACCAGCGTCGTGCGATCGCGCGACAGGCGGCGCAGCTCGGCATGGATCGCGCGCTCGGAGCGGAGATCGAGCGCGGAGGTGGCTTCGTCGAACACCAGCAGCCGCGGGTTCTTCAGGATCGCGCGCGCGATCGCGATGCGCTGGCGCTCGCCGCCGGAGAGCTTGACGCCGCGTTCGCCGACGACCGTGTCGTAGGCTTCGGGCAGCGAGGAGATGAACTCGTGCAGCTGCGCCATGCGCGCGGCCTCGACGATGTCTTCGCGCGTGCTGCCCGCGCGCCCGTAGCCGATGTTGGCGGCGATCGTGTCGTTGAAGAGCACCGTGTCCTGCGGCACCACGCCGATCGCGAGCCGCAGGCTGTGCTGCGTGACGTCGCGCAGATCCTGGCCGTCGATGAGAATGCGCCCGGCTTCGGGATCCTGGAAGCGGAACAGCAGGCGCGCCAGCGTGCTCTTGCCCGAGCCGCTGCGGCCGACGATCGCCACCGTCGCGCCAGGCGCAATCCGGAAGTCGACGTCGCGCAGGATCGGGCGGCTGGGCTCGTAGGCGAAGTCGACGTGCTCGAAGACGATCTCGCCGCGCCGCACGACGAGATCGCGGGCGCCCGGGCGATCGACGATCTCGGGCACCGCGTCGAGCAGCTCGTGGACCTTCGACACGCTGATCAGCGCGTCCTGCGTCTGGCGGAACACGAAGCCGAGCGCGTTCAGCGGCAGGCAGATCTGGATCACATAGGCGTTGACGAGCACCAGATCGCCGACGGACATCGTGCCCTTCACGACGTCGCTGCCGGCGAGCAGCATCACGAGACCGACGGCGACGGCGATGATCCCGCTCTGGCCGACGTGCAGCAGCGACAGCGAACGCTGGTTGCGCAGCGCAAGCGCGGTCCATTCGCGCATCAGGCTCGCCATCGCGTCGCGTTCCAGCGTCTCGCTGGAAAAGTATTTCACCGTCTCGTGGTTGATCAGGGTGTCGACGAGCCGGCCGTTGACGCGCGAGTCGAGCTCGTTCAGCGATCGCTGGGCGATGGCGCGCCGCTGCGTGAAGACCAGCGTGAAGCACGCATAGGCGACGAAGGTCGCGACCAGGATGGCCCAGTACGGCGCGCGGTAGCCCGCGCCGATGATGCCGAGCACGGCGAACATCTCGACCAGGGTCGGCAGGATCGTGAACAGGCCGGCGCCGAGCAGAAAGGCGACGCCCGCCATGCCGCGCTCGACGTCGCGCGACAGCACGCCCGTGCGGCGCCGCGCGTGGTAACGCGTGCTGAGCGAATGTAGATGTTCGAACACGCGCAGCGTCAGCGAGGCGACGGTGTGCTGCGTCACTTTCGCGAACACCATGTCGCGCAGTTCGCCGAACACCGTGCCGGCGAAGCGCAGCAGCGCGTAGCCGACGAGCAGGCCGGCCGGCAGGACCAGGGCGACATCGGTCACCCCCAGCGTATCGACGATGCGCTTCAACGCAATCGGTACGGCGACGGCCGCGATCTTCGCCAGCACGAGCAGCAGCAGGGCGATGACGGCGCGCGAGCGCAGCGCCCGCACATGGGTCCAGATCAGCGCAGCCGTGCGGCGGAAATCGCCGCGTCCGGCCTGTTCAGCCGAAGTCGGCATCCGTGTGGTCCGCGCGCCTGCGGGCACGCGGCTTGCAGCAACTGCTCCAGGCGGGCATGGAGCCCGCGTCCGCCCGCCGCGGCGGATCAGCACGGAGAGCCTGCGTATGGCCGGGACGACGAGCGAAGACCTGGTTGGAACCCTCAACGATCTGATCGAAATCTCCAAGGACGGCGAGCGCGGTTTCACCACCGCGGCCGAAGACGTCACCGAGGAATCCCTGAAGGCGATGTTGCTCGAAGGCGCGCGTCGCTGCGCGGAAGGTGCGGCCGAGCTGCAGCGCGAAGTGCGCCGCCTCGGCGGCGATCCCGAGCGCGGCGGCAGCGTGTCCGGCGCCTTGCACCGCGCCTGGGTCGATACCAAGAGCACCTTCACGGGCCGCGACGCGCTCGCGATACTCGAAGAGGTCGAGCGCGGCGAGGACGTCGCCGTGCGCGCGTATCGCGAGGCGCTGCAGAAGACGCTGCCGGCCGACGTGCATCAGGTCGTCCGGCGCCAGTTCGACGGCGTGCTCGCGAATCATGATCGCGTCAAGGCGCTGCGCGAGCGCTATCGCGCGAGCTGAGCTGCGTTTCGCGCCGGCGGGCGAGCAGCCGCGCGCCGGCGAGTCCGAGCGCGAAGGCGGCATAGACGCCGACGAGCGAAGAGGCGGAGAGGCGTCGCTCGAAGCCGGGCCGCAGCCGCGGCGGCGTCACGACGAGATCGACGAAGGCCGCGACCGCGGCCGTGATCGCCGCCGGCCGCACGCAGTCCGCGTAGCGGCTCTGCGGCGGCGGCTGCGAGCGCGTCGCTTCGAAGAACACGGCCCAGAAGATCGAGCTCCCGTGATGGATGCAGAAGCCAAGCGGGGTGTGCGGCAGGTGCAGGCCGTCGCGACAGGGCGCCCGGCGTCCGAGCACCCACTGGCTCGGGCCGTTCAGCGGCGTGATCGGATTGCCGAGATCGCGTTCGCCGCCGGCGAGCAGCGCGAGCGTGGACGTGACGCTCGCGATACTGCCGGAGACGAGCGCGACGCGCAGGGTTTCGGCGAGGCGCGCTGCGTTCATCGGGCGCGCTCCACGTCGATCGGCACGCATCTGCGATGAAGGTGCTCGTGCTCGGCGCCGACGGCTTCATCGGCCGGCATCTCGTCGCCGCGCTCGAACTGCGCGGCCATGCGGTGCTGCGAGGCGCGCGCACGTCCACGACGGCGCAGGAGCT
>JBFWSI010000530.1:0-3569 GCA_050248455.1 Gammaproteobacteria bacterium
GACAGCCGAAGTAGCCCGAGCCTATCACCCACCCGAGATCGCCGCCCGGATCGCGGTGCTAGCGCGAGACCGAGCCTTCGCCGGTGTCGTGATAGAAACCGCCGCGGCGCGCGCCCATGTTGAGGGCGAGGATCGCATGCGCGGACAGCGCGCCGTAGCTCATCGCCGAGATGTTGAAGACGCTCGCCGAGTAGGGCTGCGCGCAGGCAGGGCTGCCGACCTCGATGCGGAAGTCGTGATGCGGAATCTCGGTCGGCGCCATCGAGTGATTGATCCACTCGTAGTCGGGCTGGTAGACGTCGACCTGCGTGCCGAACGGCCGCTTGTCCGGCACGCCTTTCGCACGCTGATAGACGATCGATCGCTGCGCGCGCGAGTAGGGCAGCTCCTCGGTGTCCGATTCGATGAAGTACTGGCGAATCTCGGGCCGGATGTATTCGAAGAAGAAGCGGAAGTGCGCGAGCACGGGATAGTTGCGCCGGATCGCCTGGCGCGGCTGCGTGTAGTCGACGAAGCCGAGGAAGGAGAGGCCGCCGGCCGCGGCGGCCGGCCACAGGAACCACGGCGAATGCGTCGCGAGGATCAGGCACACGACGGTCGTCGCGATGCAGATCGCCCAGGCCCAGTAACGCTGCGGCAGTTGTGCGTCGATCGCTTCCAGCACGGACGCCCTCCGACGGGATTCGCAACGCGCGGATGATACCAGCCCACCTTTGCGCGGAGACGGGTGGACTGTCAGGAGATGTAGCGGCGCGGGATTGAAAAACCCGCGCGACGGTATGACGGGCGCTCGTCGAACTGGCCCGCGAGATGCGCAGGGGGAGCGCGTCGCCGCGAGGGCCGAGCGGCCGGCGGCCGCACGGGCGAAAAGGGGCTGTAGGACGGCGGCGCGGGCACGCATGAGCGACTCAAGCGCAGGGCGCAACGGTCGATCACTGCGGCGTGAAGAGAACCGCGCTTGCCGAGCCTCGTGACATGTCCATTTCCGCTGCGCGCGCTGCGGCTGCCGACAGGGACACGCCGTGAGCGCAAAAATCGTCGATCTCGCCGAGCATCGGCGCGTGCGCGAGCTCGCGGACGCACTGGCCGATCTGGCGCAGGGCCGTGTCGACGAACTGGTCCTGCTGCAGCAGCTGATGGACGAGCATCCCGATCTCGCGCACGAGCTCGTCCGCCAGGTACTCGCCGGCGAGCGCTCGCTGGGCGAGGCCGCCGGCATCGCGCGGCGGTGGTTCCTCGCCTGAGCCCCGCGGCACGACGTTTCTCGTAGCCCGGACGAGCGCGGCGAATCCGGGAGCGAACGCCTGTCGCGGCGCGTTCGTTCGAGTGTGCCTCGCGCGTTGCGGTGAAAGAAGCGTGCGCGCCGCTGCGCGGCGCTCCTTCCGGGCTACGAAAATTGCGCTCAGGCGCGTTATCGTGCGCCAATGACGTCCCCTCCCCGCATCGGTCTCGTGCTCGGCAGCGGCTCGGCGCGCGGCTGGGCGCATCTCGGCGTGATCGAGGCGCTCGCCGCGCACGGCGTGGCGCCCGATCTCGTTGCCGGCTGTTCCATCGGCGCCCTGGTCGGCGCGGCCTATGCGAACGGCGAAGCCGCGGCGCTCGCCGCCTGGGTCTCGTCGCTGAGCTGGCAGGACGTGCTCCGCCTCTTCGACCTCGACCTGCAGAGCGGCATCCTGAAGGGCGAGAAGGTGATGCGCCTGTTCGCCGAGCGTTTCTTCGACGCGCGTTTCGACCAGCTGCGCGTGCCCTTCGGCTGCGTCGCCACCGATCTCGGCCGCGGTCAGGAAATCTGGCTGCGCGAGGGACCGGTGGCGGAAGCCGTGCGCGCGTCGATCGCGCTGCCGGGCCTGTTCTCGCCCGTGCGCCGCGACGGGCGCTGGCTCGTCGACGGCGGCCTCGTCAATCCCATTCCCGTGTCGCTCGCGCGGGCGATGGGTGCGGACGTCGTGATCGCCGTCGATCTCGGTGCCGATCTGATCGGCAGCGCGCAGCGCACCGCGACCGATGCCGACACGCGTTCCAGCGGCCTCGGCCGCCTGACGCAGCGTCTCGCCTTCAAGAACGGCGACGACACGCCGTCGCTGACCGCGGTGATGAACGCGACCATCCACGTCATGCAGACGCGCATCGCGCGCAGCCGTCTCGCCGGCGATCCGCCTGACGTCGTCATCGCGCCGCGGCTCGGGCCGATGGGCGTGATGGATTTCCATCGCGGCGCCGAGGCGATCGCGGCGGGCCGGGAGGCGGTGGCGATGGCGCTGCCGCTGATCGAGCGCGTGCTGCACGCCTGACGATTGTCCCCGCATGGTCGCGGCAATCACCGCGCCGACCCACACATTAGTAGCCCGGGTTCCGCGCTACGCGCTGCACCCGGGCTACGAATGCCCGCGAACGCCGCTTGCCTTCGGTGCGGATTGATCGGATACAGCAAGCTCCCGTGAACGAACCGACAGGACATTCCCGATGAACGCACCCTCCAGCTTCGATCCGCGCCAACATCCCTATGCCGACGGCGGCTTCAAGCCGATGCTGATCGGCGGCCAATGGGTGCCGGCCGCGAGCGGCAAGACCTTCGAGACGCGCAATCCCGCCACCGGTGAGCTGCTCGCGACGGTGGCCGAAGGGGACGCGGAGGACATCGAGCGTGCGGTTGCGGCCGCGCGCGCCGCCTTCGAAGGCCCCTGGCGCCGCACCAAGCCCTACGAGCGGCAGCGCGTCCTGCTGCGCTTCGCCGATCTCGTCGACGCGCACATCGAGGAGCTCGGCACGCTCGACACGCTGGACATGGGCGCGCCCGTGTCGCGCACCGGCAACTACCGCCAGCGCGTCGTCGGCATGCTGCGCTACTACGCGGGCATGGCGACGAACATCCACGGCGAGACCATCGAGAACTCATTGCCGGGCGAAATCTTCTCGTACACGCTGAAGGAGCCCGTCGGCGTCGTCGGCGCGATCATTCCATGGAATGCGCCGCTGCCGTCCTCGGTGTGGAAGCTGGGCCCGGTGCTCGCGACGGGCTGCACCGTCGTGCTGAAGCCCGCCGAGGAAGCGCCGCTGACGCCGCTGCGCCTGGCCGAGCTCGCGCTCGAGGCGGGTGTGCCGGAAGGCGTCATCAACGTCGTGCCCGGCTACGGCACCACGGCGGGTGCGGCGCTCGCCGCGCATCCCGGCGTCGACAAGGTCGCCTTCACGGGCTCGCACTTCACGGGCCAGGCCATCGTGCGCGCCTCGGCCGGCAACCTGAAACGCCTGTCGCTCGAGCTCGGCGGCAAGTCGCCGGACATCGTGTTCGCCGATGCCGATCTCGAGGCCGCGGTGCCCGGCGCCGCGATGGCGGTGTTCGCGAACTCGGGCCAGATCTGCAGCGCCGGCACGCGGCTGATGGTCGAGCGCAGGATTTATGACGAGTTCGTCGGCCGCGTCGCCGAGTTCGGCCGCAGGCTCAAGGTCGGCAACGGCCTCGATCCCGCGACGCAGATCGGGCCGCTGGTGTCCGCCGAGCAGCTCGATCGCGTCAGTGGCTATCTCGCGCTCGGGCGCGAGGAAGGCGCGCGCGCCGTCGTCGGTGG
>JBFWSI010000531.1:0-3516 GCA_050248455.1 Gammaproteobacteria bacterium
TCAGGCCGGGGCCGAAGTACTCGACGAACTTCCCGACAACACCGCGGCGACGCAGCATTTGCGTGGCCGTGAGCACCAGGTCGGTAGCCGTGGCGCCTTCGCGCAACTGGCCGGTCAGGCGCATGCCGACGACCTCGGGGATGAGCATCGAGCAGGGCTGGTCCAGCAGGGCGGCCTCGGCCTCGATGCCACCGACTCCCCAGCCCAGCACGCCGAGGCCGTTGACCATCGTCGTGTGCGAGTCGGTGCCGATGACGCTGTCGAAGTAGGCAACGTCGTGCTCATGCTCGGGGTCGCGGATCTCGTCGAGGCCGGCGTGGAAGACGACGCGCGCCAGGGTCTCGAGGTTCACCTGGTGCACGATGCCGGTGTCGGGCGGCACGACCTTGAAGTTGTTGAAGGCCTGCTGGCCCCAGCGCAGGAGCCCGTATCGCTCCTTGTTGCGCTCGAGCTCGAGTCGTGCGTTGGCCGCGAAAGCGCCTTCGTACGCCCACTCGTCGACCTGCACAGAGTGGTCAATGACGAGTTCGGCGGGCGAGAGCGGGTTGATCTTGCGGGGGTCGCCGCCGAGGGCAACCATGGCGTCGCGCATCGCCGCCAGGTCTACGACGGCCGGTACGCCCGTAAGGTCCTGCATCAGCACGCGAGACGGGCGGAAGGCGATCTCCTTCTCCGGCAGGCCCGTAGGCGTCCAGGAGGCGAGAGCCCGTACGTCGTCCGCGGTCACCGTGAGGTCGTCCTCGTAGCGCAGCAGATTCTCGAGCAGGACGCGGATGCTGTAGGGCAGCTTGCTGATGTTGGTGAAGCCGGCCTTCTCGAGGGCATCCTGGCGGTACATCGTGTACTCCTGGTCGCCGACCTTGAGGTCGGCGCGGGCTCCGAAGCTATTGCGGGACGGCGACATACAGGTCTCCTTTGTGCCGGTCGCTTTCGCGGTGGCAGAATGCGTCATCGGGGCGAAGACGGCGGCGGGTGATCGAGCAGGCCCTTTACTCAGAGTCGCGTCCCTGCGAGAGGGATCGGCCGGTGCTGCCTCGCCCGCGATTCCCCGCGATTCTCTCGGTCGCGGGGCCGTTGGGCCCGGGCTGAGGCTGGTCATGCGACCGGCGCTCGAATTATAGGCTACGCGGTGATTTTCACTCTAGCGCCTATAAGATCAGTCATTCGTCTATACGACTTGGCCCCCTCCTCGGACACAACCGCCGCCTGGCTCCGCTGCCTCCGGACGCCGGAACGCTCAGTCGGAAGTGGCCACTGATTTCACGGATTACACAGATTGGACTTGCTTGGCTTCGACGCGCTGGGAGCCTGGTCGATGGCTCAGGCATCCCCTCCACGATGCGACCCTGAGCGACGCAGGAAGCGAAGGGTCTGGTGAAACGCACCCGAACGTCCGAGTATCTTCACCCGTGAACAGGCTTGGCGCTCGAAAGGGCACGAATCTCGGACTTGCATTCGCGAGGGCCGAGACCCTTCGCTTCCTGCGTCGCTCAGGGTGGCATGGTGGAGGACGGACCCGTGTGGCATCGATGCCAGCAGGCGAGGCGGGCCTAAAGGGCGCAGAGTCGCAGAGCGCGGGGGCCTAGTTGCTTTGAGTCCGGCTAGAGACTGGAGAGCCCTCCCCAAGGTCGGCGCAGTTACGTCGGCTACAGAGTGAGCACCCAGACCGAGAGCAGCACCGCCTCCACCGCGGCACAAATGAGTAGCAAGTCGGCGCCTAGAGCGCGCGTGCGAGCAGCCGCGTCGTTTAGCTCGGCTGTACCGGCAGCGAGGCGGGCGTAGTCCTCCATGAGCTGCAACGGCGTATCGGTGCGGTCGAGCAGGGCGCGTGCCGAAATGACGCGCGCGGCGGTGATCGTCCGCAGCAGCACTGCACCCGCCACGACGACGAGCATGAGCACGAGCGCGCCCATGAGGAAGCCCGACCCCAGGTCTGCCTCCGACTCAATCGCGCGCACGCCGACAACCGCCAGGAGAGTTAACATCGCCGTCAGCGAAGCCACGAGCGTGATCTGGCGGTCGGTGGATTGCAGACGCTCGACGCTCGACTCGTACTGCGTCTTCGCGAGGTCATAAGCCAGCACGACACCGGAGGCTTCGGCGGCCTCGGTCGCGACGCTGGGTGCGTCGGGGGACGACTTCTGTCGCATGCCCTGCACGGCGCCGGCGAGGGTCGCTAGCAGTGAGATCGTCTCGATAAGAGGCATCGCCATTAATCATCACCCTGTGCTTTGGACGACATTGCGAACGGGAAGGCATCTCGCCTTGCAGTTGCGCGCATACGACGGCCAAGGAGGGGGAGGCCCGATCCCGTCCGCCTGTGCCTGACGCGCAGTGGTCTTACTCTTCTTCGGGCTCTTCCGGCTGATAGACCGGGTTGTAGCAGGCTGCCCAGTGCTCGGGCTCGATCTCTCGCAGCTCCGGCGATGGGTTGATGCGACAGGCACTGATCGCCTTGGAGCACCGGGGCAGGAAAGCACATTCTTCGGGCAGCCTCGTCATGTCCGGCGGGCGCCCCTGCACCTGGCGCAGCGGGCTGATCTCCTGGTTGATGCGCGGCAATGACTCCAGCAGCGCCCAGGTGTAGGGGTGCCGCGGGCGGTGGAACAGCGCGATGGTCTCGCTCTCTTCGGCGATGCGGCCGGCGTACATGACGGCGACGCGGTCGGCCATCTGCGCGATTACCCCGAGGTCGTGCGTGATCAGGACGATGGAGACGCCACGGTTGCGCAGACGTCGCAGCTCCTCGAGGATCTGCGCCTGCACGGTCATATCGAGCGCGGAGGTGGGCTCGTCGGCGATGAGGATGTCCGGCTTCAGGGCCATGGCGATGGCGATCATGACGCGCTGGGCCATACCGCCTGAAAGCTGGAAGGGGTAACGCTGGGCCACGCGCTCCGGGTCCGGCAGACCCATAGAGACGAGTAGCTCGAGCGACATCTTGCGCGCGTCGCCCTTCGACATACCGGTGTGCGCCGTGATGATTTCTTCGACCTGCTCACCGACCGGCAGGATCGGGTTCAGACCGGCCTGCGGCTGCTGGAAGATCATCGAGATGTTGTTGCCGCGCAGCTCCCGTAGCTCGGACTGCGACATCTCCAGCACGTTGACGCCGTTGAACAGGATGCGACCGGAGTCGACGAAGCCCGGGTACGGCACCAGATTGAGGATCGAAAGTCCTAGCGTTGTCTTGCCGCAGCCGCTCTCGCCCACGATGCCGAGGATCTCACCCCGTTTGAGGGTCAGGCTCACGCCATCGACCGCTTTGAGTATCTCCTTGCGGTCGTGGTAGCGGGTGTAGAGGTCCTGGATTTCGAGGATCGTATCTGCCATAGAGAATCGACCTTTAGATGATACCAGCTTCGATAGACCGCGCTCGACCAAGGTTAAGTCGCGACAGATATACGAAACGTAATGGTGCGGCGGATTCTCGCTATGCCTGCCTGAAAGCAGTCGGGCAATCGGGCAATCGGGCAATCGGGCAATCGGGCAATCGGGCAATCGGGCAGGAGGTTA